>SPBQ01000338.1 GCA_004525875.1 Myxococcales bacterium | reverse complement strand
CACGAGGGCAAGATCCGACTGCGCGCGGAGACCGTACTCGACGATCGCGTGACGCGTCTGGTTCGCTCGGCGCTCGATTCGGCGCGGCGCGATCGCTCCCAGGCCGGGCCACCGCTGCTGGAGAACCCCGTCGTGTCGGTGACGGGGACCGCGGCTGCGGAGACCGTCACCGACCCAGTCACGCTAGTGCCCGTGCTCGCGGTCCGCGAAAAGGTGATCCACGCCACGCTGGAGGACGGCCGGACGGTCACCTCCGTGGAGAATCACCGCTATGAGTTCGAGTGGCTCGATCCACGCCCGTAGGGTCGGCGACCTAGGAGCCCGTTGAAGAAGCCCGAGGCGGTGTGGGTCTTCGTAGTCAGGACTAGAGCAGAACGCCCGGCAAGGTCGCTGGATCGACGCGCGCGCCGCCGAGCTTGGCCGCCCAGTGCAGATGAGGGCCCGTCACGCGCCCGGTCTGGCCGACGAGGCCCAGACGTTGTGATCGTTCGATCTCGTCTCCCTCCGCCACGTCGACGCGCTGCAGGTGCGCGTAGAGCGTGTATAGCCCAAAACCATGATCGACGATCACCGTGTTGCCGGTGAAGAACAGCTCGCCGGCGAGCACAACCTTGCCAGCGTTGGAGGCGTAGACCTCCGACCCTTCCGGCGCCTTGATGTCCAGCCCGGAATGCGGGCTTCGCGGCTGCCCGTTGAAGAAGCGTCTCAGGCCGAACGGCGAACCATTCGGCCCCAGCGCCGGCTTCACGAAGGATTTGTTCCACAAACGCTGCGGCGAGGTCTCCGCCCAGATCAAGGTCAGACGCTCGGTCTCCGCGCTCACGCGCGCCTGCGTCGCTTCGTCGAGATCAGTGTACTTGGACGCGACGGTCAGCCTCTCGGTGTCGAACAGTTTCGTCTTGACGGTAATCTCGCGGGCGCCCGAGTCAACGCCAAAATCATACTTGATGGGGTGCGCGCCCGGATCCGTGTCCATGTCGATGCCGACGTAGACGTTGAGCAATCCACCGGTGACGAACCCGGGATAGGTGCGCCCCAGGAAGGTGACGGTGCCGCCCTTCGCCCCCTTGGGCAGGTTCATCGTCACGCGAACGATGTCGCCCTGGGCCGGCTCCTCAGGCACGACGAAGAAAACCGACGGGTCGAACTCAGCGCTCACGGTCGCGCTCGTCGTCAGGACGAGAACCGATGCCAACAACAGGCTCCTCATGACTTCTCCTCATCGGTCGTGAACAACACCCTCGCAACGGCGCTTCCGCGATGAAACCGCAGCGAAACGTCGTCTCCAGGTGAAACGTCGCCCGCCGAACGGACGATTGGACCGTCCCCAGCGCTACCGCGCGTCGCCACGCCATAACCACGCTCGAGTACGGCCAGCGGACTGAGCGCGTTCAGTTTCGCACTGAGCTCGATGAAGGTCGACCGCGACTGCGCGTAACGTTCGAGTAACGCCCGCTCCAGACCTCCGGCGAGCAGGTGAACCCGCGCGGAGAGCCCTGCGCCGTGCTCGCGCCCGCAATGCTGCAGGCTCGTTCGCAGGTCGTCGAACCGCACCCGCTCGCGACGGTGCAGGTCGAGAAGCGAACGCTCCAGGCGAATGGCGAGCTCGTCGGCCCGCTGCCTACCGGCCGCTACGAGGCTGGCCGGGTCACGCAACCGGCCCGCGACGTCGCCTAGCCTGTGGCGCTGAGCCTCGACGTAACGACCGGCCGCGGAGTGCATGCGAAGGTCGAGCGAGGCGAGCTGCTCGCTCAGTTCGGAGTGAACCGGAACGACAGCTTCGGCCGCAGCCGTCGGCGTTGCGGCGCGCTGGTCGGCGGCCAGGTCGCACAGCGTGAAGTCCACCTCGTGGCCCACCGCGGACACGATCGGCACAGGGAACGAGGCGACAGCGCGCACGACGCGCTCGTCGTTGAATACCGCAAGGTCTTCCGGGGCGCCCCCGCCACGCCCCACGATCGCCACGTCGCACTCCCCACGAACGGCGAGCTCCGCGAGCGCGGCCAGCGCGCGCACGATCTCCGCCGGCGCCTCGGCCCCCTGAACCGTGGCCGGACTGACGACCACCCGGCAGTACCGGTAGCGCCGATGGATGGTCGTGAGGATATCGTGCAGGGCGGCGCCCGCGCGCGAGGTCACGACTCCGATCGTCGCGGGAACAAAAGGCAGCGGCCGCTTCCGCTCAGCCGCAAACAGTCCCTCAGCCTCCAGCGTTCGCTTGAGCGCCTCAAGCGTGCGCTGCGCCACGCCCTCGCCCACCGGCTTCATCGCCGAGACGACTAGCTGCATGCGGCCTTGCTTGGCGTAGACCGAGATCTTGCCGCGGCAGACGACCTCAGCGCCCACCTGGGGATCGAAGGCGACGCGAACGGCACTCGGGCGGAACATCACGGCGTCGACCGCCGCGCTGTCGTCGGAAAGGGTGAAGTAACAGTGACCGCTGGGAGCGCGCTTGAAGCTGGTCAGCTCGCCCACGACCAGCACCAGCGCGAACTGGCCCTCGAGCGTCTCGGAGACCAGCCCGAGAAGCTCGGAGACGCTGAAAGGGGCTTCCTCCTCCGGCCGCGCCCCGGAGGCGCGGTCCTCCAGCGGTAGCTCCGGTGCGGAGTCCCTACTCACCTGCCGGGTGTTCGGTACCGGCTGTCTGAACCTTCAGGCCCGCGTCCTGGAAACGTGAGAAAACGTTCCAGGTCTTGAGCAGGTCAAGCGCCCGCTCCACCTGCGGATCACCACCGCCGCCGGCACCGCTGGCCGCATCGGAGGCCACCTGCTCGTTCTCGATGTGCCCGGACAAATCGCTCTCACGAACCCGGAAACGGTCCGTTGCTGCCGCGACCTGCACGATGGGCTCGACGCGCACGTCGGGCGTGATGCCCGTGGCCTGGATCGATCGGCCCGAAGGAGTGTAGTAGCGCGCCGTCGTCAGCCGAAGCGCGGAGTTCTCGTCGAGCGGAAGAATCGTCTGGACCGAGCCCTTACCGAACGTCTCGGTGCCGACGATGACCGCACGCTTGTGATCCTGCAGAGCGCCAGCAACGATTTCCGACGCGCTCGCCGAACCCTCATCGACTAGAACGACCATCGGGCGTTCGCGCTCGGTACCGTCGTTGTGGGCGAGGAAGCGCTGCTTCTGACTGCTTACCCTGCCCTCGGTGTAGACGATGAGCCCCGAGTCGAGGAACAGGTCAGAGACCTTGACGGCCTCGCTCAAAAGTCCGCCGGGGTTGTGCCGCAGATCGAGGATGAGACCGCCGATCTCACCGTCCTTCGTCTGCTTCTTAAGCTGCTCGATCGCGGCGCCGAGCTCTCGCGACGTTCCTTCCTGGAACTGCGCCACTCGCACGTAGCCGTACTGGTTCTCGTAGAGCTTCACGTCCTTGACACTCTGCACGCGGATGATCTCGCGCGTGATCGAGACATCGAACAGCTCGGGGTTGACGTCGCGTCTGAGCGTCAACGTGACGGCCGACCCCTTCGGTCCGCGCATCTTGGACACGGCCTCCATGAGTGACATGCCCTTGGTCAGCGAACCGTCGATCTTGATGATCTGGTCGCCCGGCTTCACGCCCACGCGGTACGCCGGCGTATCCTCGATGGGCGTGATGATGGTCAGGATGTCTTCGCGAACCGTGATCTCGATTCCAAGGCCACCGAAGGTGCCGCGCGTGTCGACCTGCAGCTCGCGGTACAACTCAGGCGTCAGGTACGCGCTGTGCGGGTCAAGTGAAAGCATCATGCCGTCGATCGCACCCTGGATGAGATCGTCGGTCGAGACGTCCTCGACGTAGTGCTTCTGGACGACGTGGATGATGTTCGCGAAGGTCTCCAAGCTCTCGTATGTGTCGCGCGCGGCCGTAGCGACGCTCCGAACCCACGGGCTGAGGACGAT
>SPBQ01000027.1 GCA_004525875.1 Myxococcales bacterium | reverse complement strand
TCTTCATACTGCTGCAGCGTGCGTTCCTAGCGGCCGTCTCGGGGCGCCCGCGACGTCGGCTGATCGTAGATCAATTCTACGAGATCGGCGTTCGCTCGCTATCCATCGTCACTCTGACGTCCGTCTTCACCGGCATGGTGATGGCCCTGCAGCTCGGATACTTCCTCAGCCAGTTCGGCGCCAAGATATTCGTGAGCAGAATACTCGGGCTGGCCATCATCTCCGAGCTTGGCCCGGTGCTGACCGCGCTCATGATCGGCGGCCGCGTCGGTGCCGGTATGGCTGCCGAGCTCGGCACCATGAAGGTCACCGAGCAGATCGACGCGCTCCGCGCGCTCGGCACCGACCCCGTGAGCTATCTGGTCGTCCCTCGCCTGGTCGCGATCGCGGTCATGTTACCGCTTCTCACGGGCATGGCGGACCTCGTCGGTGTTCTCGGCGGGATGGTCATCGCCAACACCGAGTACGGCGTGGCGAACACCTTCTACACGAGTAGCCTCCTTCAGTTCCTGACCCTCGGAGACCTTGCGCGCAGCCTGACGAAGGCGGGTGTTTTCGCGATCATCATCGGGGGCATCGCCTGTCATAACGGCATGAATGCTGAGGGCGGCGCCGACGGCGTGGGGCGTGCGACGACCAAGACCGTCGTCGGAGCGGCGATCGCGGTGCTCATCTCGGACTTCTTCCTCACCAAGCTGATGCTCGTCTTATGACTGAGAACCGACTCACCGCCGACAGCACGCTGATCGAATGTCGTTCACTCAGCAAAGCGTTCGGCCAGCAGATCGTGCTGGACGACCTTGACCTCATCATCCACGAGGGCGAAACCCTGGTGGTGCTCGGCCATTCGGGAACCGGCAAGAGCGTCCTGCTCAAGCACATCAACGGGCTGCTTGCGCCCGACTCCGGCTCGGTCTGGTTCGAGGGGCAGGACCTCTCCCTGCTCGGGGAGAGCGAGATGGTCGACGTGCGTCGCAAGATCGGCATGCTCTTTCAGATGGGTGCGATGTTTGATTCATTGACTGTCGGCAACAACGTCGCGTTCGGCCTCGACGAACATCACCTCTGTGAGGGCGAGGAACGAGACCGGCGCGTCGCCGAGCTCCTGGAGGTAGTCGGACTGGGTGGGACCCAGGAGAAGCTGCCCTCGGAGCTCAGCGGCGGAATGCGCAAACGTGCCGCTCTGGCTCGCACGCTGGCGCTCAATCCCGAGGTCATCCTGTACGACGAGCCCACCACCGGGCTCGACCCCGTGACCGCCCTGCAGATCAACGTATTGATCCGCAGTTTGCAGGAAAAATACGGCCTCACGTCCATCGTCGTCACGCACGATCTGGCAAGCGCCTACTTTGTCGCGGACCGCATAGCCTTCCTGTACCATGGTCGGATACGCCGCATCGGAACCGCGGATGAGCTCAGGGCGTGCGACGATCCCGTAATTCGGGACTTTCTGTCGGCGGGCGCCACCGCCGCCGTGGAATCGGGTTGATGATGGGGAAGCGGTCGCGGCGTAGCCTCCCGAACTCGCCGCTTTTGAGCCTGTGAGCAGATCCCGCCGCTCCAAATCGTTCTCGGTCGGTATCGTTTCGCTGATCGCACTCGCGATCATCGGAACCGGTGTCTTCCTCGTCGGCCGAGAACAGCGCTCCTGGGAAGGGCGCGTCGAGTACTGGCTCCACTTCTCACGCACCAACGGCCTGCAGGAAGGCGCGCCGGTCGCACTCGACGGCGTGAACATCGGCTTCGTCAACCGTATGCGCTTTCCGCCCGATCCGACGGCCCGCTACATCGAGGTGCGTGTCAGCGTTTCGGATTCGGTGGCGGTCCGGATCCGCCAGTCGACGGTCGCGAAGATCCAAACGCTCGGCATGCTCGGCGACAAATACATCGAGCTCACCAGCGGCGACCTCAGCAGGCCTCCGATCGAGACCGGTGGCCTCATCCTGGCGATCGACCCCGTCGACTATGAGGCGATCCTCGGCCAGAGCGGAGACGTCGTTACAAACGCCATCGAGGTCACTGCGCTGTTGCGTGAATTCCTGATCGACGTGAACAGTGGCGAGGGATTGATCGGTCGGCTGGTGGGCGACCGCGACTTCGGTCAGCAGTTCGCAGACGACCTGAGCCTTACCATCGCAAACATCGAGTCGGCGACCGGTCGTCTCGACGACATTTTCTCTCGTATCGAACGCGGCGAAGGCGCGATCGGCGCACTGCTGGTCGGCGACGAACAGCTCGCTGCGATCCTCGACAGTCTCGAGGTGGCCTCCGCCAATGCCGCCGAGTTCTCGGAGCAGCTGGTAAGAGGGGACGGCACCGTCCAGCGGCTGTTGTCGGACGAGGAGCTTGCCGACCGGGTGCTCACCGACGTCGAGGCCACCACTTCGAGCCTCGCCGAGATCACCGCCAAGATCCGCTCAGGTGAGGGCTCGCTCGGAAAGCTCGTCTATGATCCGGAGCTGTACGACAACGCCAACGAGATGGTCGAGGTCGACGTGCGTGGAGGCTTCTGGCGCTTCCTCGGTGATTTCCTCTCGTTCTTCTGGCCGTTCCCCGCGCGCGAGGTGTCCGAGCCGATGCCGGCCGGACCGATGCGTCCCGGTTCCCCCGTTCAGGAAACCACGCGCGGTTGATGCATTGCGGCGCCCGTCGCGCCAAATCCGCCTACGACGCGTACCGGTACGCCCCCTCCGGGTAATTCGCACACACCCTCACGTATCGGATTGGAAACCTGCCGTCGGACGAATACACTTTTACGATACTCGTCAAATGGCTCGAGGGTTTCGCGAGATGACGGTACGAAAACAGCCCGACCTCGTCCAGGAGACGATCACATCGGCTCTTTACGATCTGGTAGAGGGCGCGCTGCAGAGCCAGTCCGTCGAGGCCTCCGAGGAGACCTCCCACTACCTGCTGACTCTGCTCAGCAGTTTCACCCGCGTCGACCCCGAACGGTTCTCGCGTGCTCTCGGCCCCGAGTACTTGAGCGTCAACGACCTCGAGCCGGCCGCTCGCTACGTGCGGATGAAGCAAGTCGCCGACACGAGCCTGTTCCTGTCGGGGATCTTCCTCGACTACGTGGAGGCGCAGCTCCCCGCCACGGAGTATTTCTTCGACCTCGGCAGCAGCGCCTATCTCTATCTCGGAAGCATCAACGAGAAACGGCTGGCGGCCGCGCCTCTCGCTGACACGTTCAACGATCTCGGTCGCCGCTTCGAAGATTTCGCCCGCGTGCTGTCGACGATCGCCGACGCGGAACTCTTCCGCTCTGACAGGCGCAAGCTATCGCTTTATTCGCGGTGGCTCCGTGACGGAACCAGCAGGGACGCCCGACGTTTGACGGCGCTCGGCGTCATCCCCTCGACCGACGGCGGCAGCATCCACTCAGGCGGCGGACGCGCCTCTCAGCTTGCGGGGCTGGCGGGGGCGAACTTGCGCGCCTCCACGATCGTGAACAACGACCAAGGCGACGTCTTGTAGCGTGACTCGAGATTCAGATCCGAGCCGTCCATCACATCGTCCAGGTTGAGCTTTGTACTCCAGCCGAGCTTGCGCGTGACCGGGTCCGCCAGATTGACCAGATTGCGGATCAGTGGTCGTCGGCTGCTGAAGTGGTTGATGATGACCACCTGCCCGGAAGGCTTGCAGACCCTCGTCATCTCGTCGACGAGCCGCTGGGGATCCGGTACAACGGTGACAACGTGGAACGCCGTCACAAAATCGAAATGATCCGACGGGAAGGCGGTATTCATCCCGTCCATCTGGACCAGCTCGATGTGCGCATGCCGGAACGGATCACGTTTGCGATCTGCGTGATCCAACATTTCCTTGGAGAGATCGATCCCGGTCACGTGACAGTGGCCTGGATAGGCATCGAGGGAGAGGCCGGTGCCGATACCGACCTCCAGAACGCGGGCACCTGGCGGAATACCGAGCTGTCGGACGACCGTCTGGATACGGCGCCGGAAAACCCGATCGAATACATGATCGTACAACCCTGACATGTCCGAGTAGATACGACTGCGGTGCAGCGTCTCTCGTCTTCCGTAGCTGTCGTATGTCTCGTAGCTAGCCACTCTCTTCTCGCCTCTTCCCTTAGCTCGGACAGAGTCCCCTGGGGTCGGAAGGTGTCGGGTTGCCGGGGGTGTTGCTCACGCCCGAAGGGCCCGGCGAATTACCATGGCAGCGACGCGTCTGTCAACAGGTCGGGCGACGGTGACACCGACTCGAGGAAAGACTGCCTCAGGGCTTTCCCTACTTCTCGAACTCCTCGATCTGCCCTCGGTTCCAGATCTCGACGATCGGCGCCGCTATAAAGATTGACGAGTACGTGCCTGCCGTCAGTCCGATGATGAGTGTGAAGGCGAATCCGTGAATCACTCCCCCGCCGAGGAAGAACAGCGCGAACAGCACCAGCAGTGACGTTCCCGTGGTCAAAAGTGTACGGGACAACGTCTCGTTGATGCTGCGGTTGACGAGCGTCGTCGTGTCCGTCTTACGTAACAAGTGCATGTTCTCGCGGATCCGGTCGGAGACCACGACCGTATCGTTGACCGAGTAGCCGACGACGGTGAGCAGCGCGGCGACAACGGACAGATCGAACTCGACGTTCATCAGTGAAAGCGCGCCCACAGTCGCGAGGACATCATGAAGTAACGCCAGCCCCGCTCCGATCCCGAAGCGCAGCTGAAAACGGATCGCGATGTAGGCGCCCATCGCCAGTGTCGCGAAGAGGACCGAGAGGATCCCGCGCCGTCGCAGCTCCTCTCCTACTCTCGGCCCGACGATCTCGGTACGCTTTTCCTCGTAACCGCGGTCACCGAAGCTCTCCGCCAGGGCCCCCTTGATAGAGGCCGCGATTCCTCCCCCCACCTGTTCGTCGGGTGTCGGCACCCGCAATAGGTACTCTCCCTCCTCGCTCTCGAACTCCTGAACGGAGATCTCGCCGCCTGCCAGCCCCGAGACCGATTCACGGATCTCAGTGATCTCCACGCTCTCCTCGACGCCCACGTGGAGCATGAGGCCGCCGGTGAAGTCGATCCCGTAGGCCGGGCCCCCCTTGGCGATGAGCGAGATGAGACCGGCGACGATAACGATCCCCGACAAGATGAAGGCGCCGCGGCGAAGGCGGATGAAATCGATGTTGATATCGGGCTTTACGATCTGCAGCATGGCCTCTCTCCCCGCCCTCAGATGCTCATCTCGCCGCCGCTCTGACCCGACACGACAATATCGTGCATGACCCGGCTCGCGAATACCGCGCTGAAGATCGTACTGCCGATCCCCACGCAGAGCGTGAGCGCGAAGCCCTTGATCGGTCCTGACCCGAACTGGAACAGGACCAGGCCCGCCAGGAAGGTCGTCAAGTTAGAATCGAGGATCGCCGGTAGCGCTCGACTGTAGCCCGCCTGAACCGCCGACCGCCCGGTTTGCCCTTGTCGTAGCTCTTCTCGGATTCTCTCGTTGATCAGCACGTTCGCGTCGACGGCCATGCCCAGCGTCAGGACGATGCCGGCGATGCCCGGCAGCGTGAGCGTGGCCTGGAAGCCGGCGAGGATACCCATCAGAATGATCACGTTGAGAAGCAGGCCGATGTCCGCAACGACCCCGGCGATGCGGTAGTAGATGAGCATGAAGAAGATGACGAGCACGCCACCGACCACGAAAGAGCTGATGCCGCTGCGAATCGAGTCGCGACCGAGCGAAGGCCCCACCGTGCGCTCCTCGGCAATCGTCACCGGCGCGGGAAGCGCGCCGGCCCGCAGCACGATCGCGAGATCACGGGCCTCGTCGAGCGTGAAATTTCCCTCGATGATGCCCCTCCCCCCGCCGATCCGCGTGCGGATCACCGGAGCACTCTGGACGCGACCGTCAAGGACGATCGCCAGCCGACGGCCCGTATTCTCGGCGGTGATACGCTCGAACAGGCTCGCGCCGCGGCTGTTGAGGGTGAACGAGACGTAGGGCGGCTCGCCGAAGTTGCCGGGACGGTGGCGCGCGTCGGAGACGGCCTCTCCGGTCATGACAACGCCGGGCTCCACGGTGTAGGTCCTCTCGCTGACGATCCCACTGACCGGATCGGTCTCCTGCCCCCGCAGCACCTCGCCCCCCGGCGTCGTCGGGTCCTCGACAACGATGCGGAACTCGAGCTGCGCCGTCCGTCCGATCAGTCGCTTGGCTCGCTCCGGATCCTGCACGCCGGGCAGCTGCACCAGGACTCCGTTGGTGCCCGTGCGCTGGATGGTGGGCTCGGACACGCCGAACTCGTCCACGCGGTTGCGGATCGTCTCCAGCGCCTGATCGATGGCCAGTTCACGAACGCTCCGGACCTCGAGCTCGTGCAGCACGTAGGTATAGCGCCGGCCGTCCTCAGAGACGTAAACAAGGTTCGGGTAGAACTCCTCGAAGTATCCCTTCGTATCGTCGGCCCGGGAACGGCTGACGAGCTCGAAGCTCAGCGTGTCGAGCCCCTCAGTCTGCCACCCTCGGGTTGCAATGTCCTTCTCACGCAGCTCCCGCTTGATCTGCTCGCCGAGGAGATGGACCGAGTTCTCGACCGCCTTGTCGGCGTCGACCTCGAGGACCAGATGGATGCCGCCCTGCAGGTCGAGCCCGAGATGGATCCCCTCGGTCGGCAGGGGCTGCTGCCACCAGCCCGGCAACGGCTGGACAAGGTTCGGCGTCAGAAAGAACAGCGAGATCAGGACCATCCCGATCACGGCGCCCAGACGCCACCCGATTCCGCTCTCCACCGCCTAATCCTCCTTCCGGTCGCTCACGACCGACCCGAGCTGCGACTTCTCTTGACGGACGGACACGCCCTTCGCGATCTCGAGCGTGACCACCGATCCGCTCACCTCGATGATGCGACCATGCAGGCCTCCACTCGTGACAACGCGATCGTTCTTCTTGAGCGCGTCCACCATCGCCTGGTGTTCCTTCTGCTTGCGCTGCTGCGGACGCACGAGCAGGAAGTAGAACACCAGGATGATGAGAGCCATCATCACCAGCTGCCCCATGCCTGCGCCCGGCGGCTGCATCTGCGCCAGCACGATGTCGGTGCCTGCCAGGGTCTCCGAACCGGTCATATCCTCTCCTCTTGTACAGCGTATCGCGCCGTGAACTCTTCCTTGAAACCGTCGTACCGATCCTCGTCCAGCGCATGACGGATGCGCCCCATCAGCCGCTGGTAGAACCGGACGTTATGGATACTGGCGAGGGAAGCACCAAGCATCTCCTTGCGGAGCACGAGATGGTGGAGGTACGCGCGCGTGAAGTGGAGGCAGCAGTAGCAATCGCAGTCAGGATCAATGGGCTCGTCGCTCTGCGCGTGAATGGCGTTGCGGATCGCTATCGTACCGCCCGAGGTGAACAACGTGCCGTTGCGTCCGTTGCGGGTGGGGATCACGCAGTCAAACAGATCGTAACCCTGCCCCCCGAGCTCGACCAGGTCCATCGGCGTCCCCATGCCCATCATGTAGCGCGGCTTGCCCGTGGGCAGCATCGCGACGGAGTACGCCGCCGTGGCCATGGTCGCGGCCCGCGCTTCGCCCACCGACAGCCCACCGACCGCATAGCCGGGAAACTCCAGCTCCCGGAGTGCCTGTGCGTTTTCGCGGCGCAAATCCTCGAACAACCCGCCTTGCATGATCGCGAAGAAGCTGGTCGCCTCCGCATCGTCGAACGACTCGCGTGAACGTCGCGCCCAGCGCACCGTGCGCTCCGCTGCCTCCGCCGCCGCGCGGCGCTCGCCCGGTTCACCGGTGAGTACGTCGAAAACCATTCCGATATCCACGCCGAACCGCCGCTGAATGTCCACTGCACGCTCGGGACTGAGCTCGAACGGCGAACCGTCGATATGGGAGCGAAACACCGCCCCCAGTTCCTCGATCCGAACACGGGAGGAGAGGCTGAAGAGCTGGTAGCCCCCGCTGTCCGTGAGAATCGGCCTGTCCCACCCCATGAAACGATGCAGACCGCCGATTTTACTAATCGTTTCCGGGCCCGGCCGCAATGCCAGGTGGTAGGCGTTCGACAGCAGGATCTCGACGCCGGCCTCCACGAGCTGGGCAGGCACGATCCCTCGTACGGTTCCGCACGTGCCGACGGGCATGAAAGCCGGTGTCCGTACGGTTCCGTGCGGCGTGTGCAGCAAACCCGTCCGGCCGCCGCCCGCACGGCTCGGCCCTGGCTCGAATCGGATCATCGCGCGGCGCCGAGACCTCAGAGAACGAGCATGGCGTCGCCGTAACTGTAGAACCGGTAGCGATCGCGAACCGCGCATTCGTAGGCCTCCCGAACGAGCGCCTCGCCAGTGAACGCCATCACCAGACAGAGCAGCGTCGAAGCGGGTAGGTGGAAGTTCGTGATGAGCGCATCGACGGCCTGGAACTGATGACCTGGCCGGATGAAGAGTGAGGTCGCCCCCTCCCACGGCTCCGGTGAACCGTCGGCCATCGCCCGCTCGGCGGCGGCCGACTCCAGCGCCCTCACCGTGGTTGTCCCGACAGCGACCACGCGGGCCCCGATCTTTCGCGCGCCGGCGATCGCACGGCTCACCTCGGCGCCTACGGTGCACCGTTCGGCCTCCATACGGTGAGACTCGACATCCCCGCGCAGCGGCGTGAACGTCCCGGGCCCAACGTGAAGCGAGATGCACTCGAAGCCGACACTCGCACGCCCCAGCTCCGCAAGAAGTTCGGGAGTGAAGTGGAGGCCGGCAGTCGGTGCTGCCACGGAGCCCTCCTCCCGCGCATACACTGTCTGGTAGCGCTCCATGTCCAGAGTCGACGTACCGGCGGGTCTCTCGATGTACGGCGGCAGCGGAACCTCGCCGAGATCGGCTGCGACCTCACCTGGCTCACGTCCGGGGAAGGACACGTTGAAGCGCCCGGCGCCGAGCGACTTCTCGATCACGCAAGCGCTGCCGTCGGCCAGCTTCAGTCGCTGGCCGGCCTTCACTGACTTGCTCGTCCTCACCATGGCCGGGACGACGCCGCCGGGGACGACCGGCTGCGCACTGAGCAGCAGGATCTCGGCGGCGCCACCGGTGGGCTTGCGGCCGGCCAGCCGCGCACGGAACACGGCGGAGTCATTCGCGACCAGCAAGTCGCCTGCCGAGACCAACGCCGGTAGATCTCGGAAACGGCGATGCGAGATGCCGCCCGTCGCTCGCTCCAGGACCATGAGGCGGGCGTCGCTCCGGACGGTAGCCGGTGACTGGGCGATGAGCTCGGGTGGAAGCGCGTACTCCAGCGGTCCCGTCCAGAGCTCCCCGGCGGAATGCGCGCGTGCGACGGTTACCATTTTGGTCAGCCGGTCTTCTTGGCCTCGACCGCCCTGATCAGCGGGGAGATCAGGTCGATGGGAATCGGGAGCACGACGGTCGAGCTGTTCTCCGAGGCAAGTTCGCTCAACGTTTGTAAAAACCGCAGCTGAACGGCCACGGGATGTGCTTCCATCTTCTGCGCAGCCTCGGCGAGCCGGGTCGAGGCCTGGAACTCCCCCTCGGCGTTGATCACTTTCGCCCGGCGCTCACGTTCCGCTTCGGCCTGCTTCGCCATCGCTCGCTGCATTTCCTGCGGCAGGTCGATGTGCTTGACCTCGACCGTGACCACCTTGATGCCCCACGGGTCGGTTTGCTCGTCGAGGATCTCCTGGATCTGCTGGTTGAGCTGGTCGCGCTCGGAAAGCAGCTGGTCGAGCTCCGCCTGGCCGCAGACGCTGCGCAGCGTGGTCTGCGCAAGCTGCGAGGTCGCGTACAGGTAGTTCTCCACCTCCACGCTCGCCCTGCTCGGCTCGACAACGCGAAAGTACAGGACCGCGTTCACCTTGACCGACACGTTGTCGCGCGTGATCACGTCCTGCGACGGCACGTCCATGGCGATCGTCCGGGTGTCGATCCGCTCCATCTTCTCCAGCAGCGGGATAACGTAGATCAGGCCCGGGCCGCGGTGTTCACGGAGCCGACCGAGACGGAAGATCACGCCACGCTCGTACTCTTTCAGAATCTTGATGCCGCTCAGCAGGCCAGCGGCGAGCAGCAATATCGGGTATACAAACGGCATCTGGTCACTCCTGTCGTTCGCGGACGGTTACACGCAGTCCGTTGACCGCCTCGATCGTCACCGGCCGATCAGGCTCGATCGGCTCGGCACTCGTCGCGTTCCACAACTCGCCGTGGACTTTCACTTTACCGGCCGCTTGGACAGGCGTGACGCTCACACCGATCTCGCCGATCAGCCCTTCCGCTCCCGTGCTCGGCCGACGGCGACGGTCCTTGACCAGAACAAAGACGATCAGCAGGAGGGCGCCGCCGAACACCACGACGGTTGAGAAGATCAGCGACCGATCCACGATGAGCCCCGACTCGGGCGTATAGAGGATTAGCGACCCAAGTGTAAGCGCGATCAGCCCACCGAAACCGAGCATACCGAAGCTTGGCATCAGCAACTCGCCGAGCAGGAACGCCATACCGAGCACGATCAGCAGCACGCCGGCTGAGCTGATCGGCAGCACCTGGAAGGCCAGTAGGGCCAGCAGCAAGCAGATCGCGCCCACGACTCCCGGGAAGAGCGTTCCGGGGTTGGAGAACTCCATGTACAGACCGAGCATCGCGCCCATCATCAGGAAGTAGGCGACGTTTGGATGGGCGACGAGATCGAGGACCTGCTGGCGAAATGTCATCTCGATGTCGATGACGACCGGCGCGCCGCCGACCCTGCTTACGTCGCTGAAGTCGAGAGTCATGTTTTCGCCGGCGACCTCGATCTCCAGGCCCTGAGCCTTGTCGAGTAACTCACCCATGTCGGCCGCCACGAAGTCGATCACGCCCAGCTCGGCGGCCTCGGACTCGGTGATCGACACGCTCTCGCGTACGGCCTGCTCCGACCACTTGACGTTGCGCCCGCGTCGCTCTGCGATCGACTCGATGAACGACACCGCGAAGTTCTCGACCTTCTGGCGCATGTCGCCCTCGATGTCACCGCCCTGCCCCGTCACAGGATGCGCCGCACCGATCGTCGTCCCCGGCGCCATCGCCGCTATGTTGCCCGCGAGCGTGATGAACACACCCGCCGACGTGGCGCTTCCGCCGCTCGGGGCGACGTAGACGAACACGGGGATCGGCGCGGCCAGGATGTTCTTGACGATCGTCTTGGTCGACTCGAGCAACCCTCCGGGCGTGTCCATCTGGATCGCGAGCCCCGCCGCGCCGTTCCCGGCGGCGGTCGCGAGCCCCGACTCGATATAGTCCGACGTCGCGGGATTGATCGTGCCGTTGATGATGACGCGGTAGATGCTCGCCGCGACGGCCTCGGTTGGAGCAGCAACCGAGAGCATCACGATCGCGAGCGCCGCACCGAGTTCGCGACTGTGACGCAGGACCGACACGCGCCTACCTCACGAGCCGGACGAAGCCGACACCGGGAGACCGATCCGCGCCATGACCTGCTTGATGTCCTCCCAGACCACGCGCTTCTCGCGGGCATTGCGCAGCAGGTAGGCCGGGTGGAACGTGGGCATGAGCGGGACACCTCGGTAATCGTGCCAGTTGCCGCGCAGCTTCGAGATCGGGGTTCGAGTCTCGAGCAGACACTGCGTGGCGAACTTGCCGAGCGTCACGATCGCACGCGGACGGATGATGGCCACCTGCCTATGGAGGAACGGCTGACAGGCGAGGATCTCGTCCGGTTCCGGATCGCGGTTGTTCGGCGGGCGGCACTTCACGACGTTGGCGATGTAGACCTCGTCGCGGGGGATCCCGATCCCCTTCGTGATGATGTCGGTGAGCAAGCGGCCCGCCTTGCCGACGAAGGGGACACCCTGTGCGTCCTCGTCCGCGCCGGGCCCCTCGCCAATGAACATCAGATCGGCGTCGGGGTTTCCGACGCCGAAGACAATGTTCGTCCGGCCGCTGCACAGCTTGCAGCGATCGCAGTCGCCGAGTGCCGTCCGCAGAAGCTCGAGCGAGGTCGCCTCGCGGACCGAGCGCTCCACGAGCGCGCCGTCGAGTTCCTG
>SPBQ01000407.1 GCA_004525875.1 Myxococcales bacterium | reverse complement strand
CGCCGGCGGCGCCGAGCATCATGTACAGAGCGCCCAGCGTGTACCTGGAGGCATCGAGATCGAGCCCGAGCGCGAACAGAGGAAGAACCGTCGGCACCAGCGCGAGCAGCGAGAAAGCCAGTGCGATCGGGACGCCGGCCGGCCCCGCAACCGGACACCGTCGGTCGTCGCGCGCACAGCCGTCGAGACACGGGGCCAGCGCAACGATCCCGGGTAGCCAGGCCAACCCGACCAGCAGAGTCCAGGCCGGCAGGAAGCGCCACGCGCCGGCCGGACCCGCGATGCCGAACGCGAGCAGCGCCAGGGCGGTGAGGCGCCGCGAGCTCACGCTCAGTTCATGTAGCCGAGGTCTCGCAGGCGATTCATGATCTCGTCCTCTTCCTCGGCGGTGTAGTCACGATCGCCCCGGGCCTGCTGGTCGCCGCTCGCCTCGGAGAGGCGAACCGGATGGTCGCGCACGTACTCCTCTGTCATCACTCCGGTCAACACACGGCCGTCCATGTCGGCCGGAACCTCGTGGCCGAGCCAGTGCAGGACGGTGGGCGCAAGATCGATCACCGATGCCTCGCCGGCGCGCGTACCACGCCGCACGTCGGGACCCGTCGCAACGAACAGTCCCTGCTCGCGATGCATGCCCGAATAGCGATACGTGCGATCCCAGACCCGGTTCGATCCGAAGTCGGACAGGCCATAGAAAATATCGCTCGGATCGGCCGGCAGCAGGATCAGATCGGGCGCCTCTTCGAACCGCTCGCCCGAGTATGCCTCCTCGCGGCGCAGACACCGGCCCACGATCGGTCCGCCGAGCTCCGGATCGACGTACGACGTCATGGCCTCGGCGATCTCGTCACGAGTGCGCTCGTAGTCCGCGCCCGGCTCGACACACCCCTGCGGTTCACGCCCCCGGACGTTGATGAACACGGAACCGTAGTGACGACCGAACGAGTATGCGCGCGTGCGCGGCCAGTCGACGTTACGGAACGACAGGAAGAACCGCTTGAGCAACGCATCGAACGAGTAGACGTTTTTATACTCGGCGTGCTTTGCCAGCCCGATACCGTCGACGAATCGGTGGACGTTACGAAGTGTGAAGCCGCTGCGAAACGCCATCTCCTTGAGCCGCGTGCGCGCATCGCCCCCCAGCTGAATGAAGCCTTGCTGCAGCAGCAGGTTGTTGAGCACGATGAACCGGCCAGCCGTCCCCATGCCGTGATCGGACATCAGCATGACGCGCACGTTGTCGCCGGCTGCGTCCACCAGACGCCCGATGTCGGCATCCAATCGGCTGAAATAGCGCACGACCGGCTCGCTCAAGTCCTCACCGCGCCCGCCCTCTCCACGCCACGGGTGGTCGGGATCGAGGTAATGCCAGAGCTGATGCAGAATGCGATCGGTGTCGAAGTACACCGTCATGAAGAAGTCCCACGACTCGCGCTTCATCAGGTAGAGGTTGGTTCGTGTGAGCAGCTCGAGCAGTTCGTCGCAGGCCTGGAAGAAAGCCGGCTTGCGTCCTTCCGCGAAGGTCTCGGCCGGATAGATACGATAGTCGCCGACCGCGCGGTTGATCTCCTCGCCGAGCCCCGGGGGCCAGGTGAAGTCCTTGGCGAAGTAGGGCGTCATCCAGCCGCTGATCAGGACGCCGTTGACCTCTTCGACCGGGTAGGAGAGCGGAAGATTGACCACAACGACGCGTCGGCCGTGCTCGCTCAGGATCTTCCACAGCGACTGGCCGCTGCGCATACTGGCGTTCACCGGCGGGAACACGTAGCTGCCTTCGCGACGGTACAGGAAGTCGTAAATCCCGGTCTTGCCGGGATTTTTGCCGGTCGAGAACGACGACCAGCTCGGTCCCGAGGTCGGTGGCATCGTCGAGCCAAGGTCGCCCGCGGCACCGGACTCGATCAGCCGTTTGATGTTGGGTAGACGCCCGTCGTCGACCCATCGTCGAATGAGGGCGAACGGAACACCGTCGAGCCCGATGACGAGGACCCTGCCTGAGCTTCCCATGAGTCCGTGTGAAGAGGCCGCGCCGGAGACGACGCAGGCGCGCGAATCCTATTCAGGGAGCGGAGGAGTCACAACCGGCGCCACCGCGTTGTCCCCAGCCCGAGCCATTCGACCGCAGCCTGCGCCAGAGCCAGCGCGCAGAGCGGTAGCCGATCTGACCGACGCTCAGCTCGGCAAGGTAAGCCTCGAGCACCTCTGCCATGTCGCCCGGTCGCGACAGCAGCCCGATGGACAGCGGCCTGCGTCCGGCCGCGTCGCCTGCTGCGACCGGTCGATCGGCCCAGTCCAGGAGTGGCGTCGCCGTAGACACGTAACCGAAGCGCGCCGCGGCCCGGCGACAGCGCTCGCCCGCCTCCCGGAGGCGACGGCGATCGTCTTACAGATCGACCAGCACGGCGGCGAGCGCGTCGGCATCGCCGGTTGTCGTCGAGAAACAGGCCCCCTCCCCTACCAGCGCGCGGCCGAGCTCGCTGAGCCCGGTAGTCACGCAGGGCAACCCGTGCACGAGCCACTGCACGACGCGGTTCTCGGCGCCGAGTCTGCGTTCGTACAGATCGCGCTCGATGCAAACGCCGACGTCGGCCTCCTCGTAGTAGGCCGGCAACAGGTCGTCACGCACCCATCCATCGATGAGGAAACGGTCACGGAAGCGGCTGCGCGCAACGAGCCCGGCGAAGCGCGCGATCGTCCGCTCGTCGTGCCCCGCGACGCCACCACCCGTGGCTACGAAGTGGATCGACTCACGGCGTTCCATGGCACCCTCGACACCCTCGACCAGCGTGTCGACATCACACCACGTGTTGAAGCTCCCCGACCACAGCACCACGAATGCGTCGGGCGGTACGCGCCTGCCGCGCACAACCGGGTCCGGAACCGCCTCGCGTCGGAGTTCGCCGGCGCACGGGATTACCGACACGAGGTCCTGACCGGCGGTGGCCGAACTCAACCGACCGGCCAGCCCGAGCTGGCCCACCAGGGCCGAGGCCTGCGCATGGGAAACCGCCGAGAACCGATCGCCGCGCTCGAGCACCGCTCGCAGCGTCGTCCAGAAGCGTACCACGGAGAGATCGGATCCGTGCGCAGCCGCCTTCGCCTGAGCCTCGGCCATGAGATCGCCGAACACGTCGGCCCAGTACGGAACCGCGTCGCCGTCGCGTGGCACCGGCGAGCGCGGCATCAACCGAGCCGCGAGCGCGGCGCCGTAGGCCGTCGCGCCCACCACGCCCTGCGGCGCGAAGCGATCGATCGCGTCGCGTAGAGCGCCACCGGTGAGCGTGGCCTCG
>SPBQ01000341.1 GCA_004525875.1 Myxococcales bacterium | reverse complement strand
TTCCACAACGTCCGCACGCACCGGCCGCTGTCGGTCGCGGCTGTGCGGGAGCAGGAGCCGGCGCTGCTCGCCGAGGGACTGCGCGGTGGTGCGCTCTACTACGATTGCTGGACCGACGACGCACGGCTTACGATCGAGACCGCGCTGGCCGCCCGCCGCGGCGGCGCTGCCACGCTCAACCACGTCGAGGTCGTGGCGCTCGAGAAGGACAGCGGCGGACGGCTTGCCGCAGCACGGGTTCGCGACCGGTTCACGGGCGAGAGCCAGCGTGTGCGTGCGCGCTGCTTCGTCAATGTCGCCGGTCCGTGGCTGGACCGTGTTCGCCGTCTCGACGATGCCGGCGCGCCGCCGAGACTGCGCGCCACCAAGGGCGTCCACGCGGTGTTCGACCGTCGGCGCATCGGTAACCGGGACGCGATCGTGATCCGCGGCGTCGGCGACAGCCGCGTGATGTTCGCCATCCCATGGCAGGAGCAGACCCTGATCGGCACGACCGATACCTACTTCGACGGCGATCCGGCCGATGTCGCGGCGGACGCCGACGACATCGACTATATCCTTGCATCGACGAACCGGGCGTTCCCGAACGCTAACGTCACCGCGCGCGATGTCATCGCGACCTACGCAGGACTGCGTCCGCTCGTCGCTCCCGAAGATGAGATGGACGAATCCGAGGTCAGCCGCGAGGACGAAATTTTCGAGAGCCCGAGCGGGCTGATCTCGCTCGGTGGTGGCAAGCTGACCACTCACCGACACGTTGCCGAGCGCATCGTCGACCAGGTTGCTCGGCGCGTAGGGCGCCGCGTCGGACCTTGCAGGACGATGAAAGTACCGCTCCCCGGCGCCGCCGGAATGGTGGCCGGCTCGGTCATGGACGGACCGCCGGCCACGGGCGAGGAGCACGTCCGCGCGCGCTACGGTGCCGCGGCCGCCGAGGTCGCGGCCACGATCAACGGTGGGCCCGGCGGACGCATCGTGGGTGATCTCCCCGATTTGATGGTCGAGGTCGTTTACGCCGTCGAGCACGAGATGGCGATGACGCTCGACGATGTGCTCGTGCGGCGCGTGAGCGTGCATCTTCGAAGCCGTGAGCGCGGCGAGCGTGTGGCGCGGGCCGTGGCCGCGGTGATGGCCGAGCACCTGGGCTGGGACAACGACCGCATCGAGGCGGAAGTGGTGTCGTATCTGGCGTCGCTTGTCAGATCGGGGGGCGACCCGGGAGGCCCCCGATCGCCCCGGCTCTGACCTTCGCCCGGCGTCCGTGGTGGCCGCATTCTCCGGCATCGGGGCAAGTGTAAAACATTGACATTGCCTGCGATTTCGTTATGCAGGCGAGCGAGCTGGACTGTTCAGCCTGAGCTGGCTTGTCCAGCGTCCGGTATTCGTTAGGGACACCTCGGTGACGATTCAGCCCCCTCCTCTCGAAAAAGAAGAATTCGTGCAACTCGCGATGGAGTTCGGCGTTGGCAAGCCGTCGAACACATCCGGCGCAATGCCGGGCTGGGGAAACCGTCGCTACAACGTCGAGACGTCCAAGGGACGATTCGAGCTGCGCATCAAGAGCATCGAGGAGGAGTTCGACCTGCGACGCGAGCTCGACCTGCTCGCCTTTCTGGAGAAGCACGACTTCCCGAGTCCCAGGGTCGTCAGCGATCTGCGCGGCCGGCAGTTCATCGAGCGCGCCGGCTACTGCCTGGTCTTGTACCGACTCCCGCCAGGCAGTTACCTCAGCGAGGAAGACTTCACGCTGCGCCAGATCAACAACGCCGGGCACCTGCTCGGCCAGATGCACATGGTCGGGCGCGGTTACAAGAAGACGATCGAGAACCGCTACGGATTCGATCGGATTTTCGAGATGTATGCGGGAGTGCGCAGACGCATGCCGCACTATTTCAAGAAGATCGTCCGTACACTCGACGAGGAAACCGAGTATCTCGGCAACTATCTCGAGACGAAGCTCCCCAAGGGCATCATCCACGGCACGATCCACAAGGACTGCATGATCTTCAAAGGCGAGAACATCGTCTCGATGGGAGATCTCGACGCGGCGTGCCGCGGAAAATACATCTACGATCTCGCCACCGCGGTGAACGCGATGTGCTTCGACGATGGGACGTACTCCCTCGATCGCTTCGAGGCGCTGATGGCGGGCTACGAGTCGGTGCGAACTCTCTCGCTTGCCGAGTGGGACTCGTTCCCCAACGAGTTGCGCTTTGCCGCCCTGCGCTTCACCGTGATCCGCCTGCACGAATTCTTCCAGGCCGAGCGAGAGGAGGCCGAGCGCATCAACGACGACTTCCGGAAGTACTTCGATCGCCTGCGCGTCCTTCGCCGGGAAAAAGATGGGGGCATGGAGAAGCTGTTGATGGCCATGGCCACCGGCTATGACTATCGAAAGTACCAGCGCGTGAAGACGGGTGAGGACGAGGGCGAGGAACCGACCGACTGACCCGACGACGCTGCTCCTGGAGCAGGATGTCCCGCAATATAGATCACGATCTCATCAGGCAGATTCGCCTGGGAATCGGTGAGGATCCCGACCGCGAAGGTCTCGCGAAGACTCCGGACCGCGTGGTGCGCGCGCTGGAGTTCCTAACGCGTGGCTACGATCAGGATCCCGTCGAGGTCATCGGCGACGCGAAGTTCACCGAGGACTACTCGGAGATGATCATCGTACGCGATATCGATTTTTTCTCGATGTGCGAGCACCACATGATCCCCTTCTACGGTCGCGCTCACGTGGCCTACGTGCCTGACCGGCACATCATCGGCATCAGCAAGATCGCACGCCTGGTGGAGTGTTTCGCCCGGCGCCTGCAGGTGCAGGAACGCATGACGCAGCAGATCGGCCAGACGCTGAACAGCATCCTCAAGCCACTGGGTGTCGGTGTCGTGGTGCGCGCCGAGCACATGTGCATGCGCATGCGAGGCGTGGAGAAGCCGAATTCTGCGGTCGTGACGAGTGCGCTGCTGGGCTGTTTTCAGCAGCGAGACACGCGCCAGGAGTTCATGAACCTGATCCGCTAGCCGCCGGAGGCGGCGTCATGCGAAGTCTAGGCGAGGACTCGAGGCGCTCAGCGGTGCCTCGACGTCAGAACCGCGTCCACCACGGAGTCTCGGGCGCGTCCTCGAAACTGACGTTGATCCCGTACTCGTCGAGCAGCGTGCCCTCGGCGCGCTTGAGCTGCGCACCGGCGATTGCGTGGTCGGCGATCGCGCGGGCCTCGGTCGCCATCGCGATGGCGACGTTGTCTTGAAAGCGCAAGATGTCGGTTGTCGTCACCATGCCGACGTCGTAGCGCTTCTGCTGGTTGCGGAGATTCTCTTCGGCCAGCTCCCGCGCGACGCGCGCTGCCACGACCCGCTTGTACGCGGAGGCGACGTCGCCGGCAGAGTCCTCGACTTCGAGCGCGATGTCGGACACCGCCGCCCGCAGCTCCTCGCGCTGGCGCCTCTCCGTGATCTCCGCCCGCGACAGTGACGACTTGGCGCCGGCGTTGGTGAAGGGCACCTCGATCTCGAATCCAACGAAGAAGCGGTGGAAGTCCGTCGAGCCGAGACGGTCCAGAGCTTCGCCGTAGGCGTCCGGTTCGGAATCCGACTCGGGCACGCCGCCGAGACCTTGGAAGTGCCAGTCGATGACGAAGTCGAGACCCGGCAGAAGCAGTCGTTCGGCGCGCGCGACGCCGAGCTTGGCGGTCGCGAGATCCAGGCGGGCTGAGCGCACCTCGGCGCGTCGCACGACCGCGGTTCTCATGCTGGCCTGACGATCGAGCTTGATCGGCTGTGGAGTGTGCGTGTCGGCCGGGCGAATCGGAAGAGGCGCCCCGGTATCGATGCCGAGCATCACGGTGTACTGGAGCGTGCGAGAAGCGAGAT
>SPBQ01000320.1 GCA_004525875.1 Myxococcales bacterium | reverse complement strand
TTCCGGGTCCGCCGGCACCCGGCGAGTGCCAGAATCCAATGTATCTGGACCGTGTTTGTCTCGACTTCCCGGAGCTCAAGCTCGTGATGGCCCACGGTGCTGACCCGTGGTGGAACGTCGCCATCCGGCTGATGCTCAAGTATCGAAACCTCTACTTGAAGACCTCGGCCTACCTGCCGAAGTACTTCCCGCCGGAGCTCCTCCATTTCATGAACACGCGGGGGCAGAAGAAGGTGATCTTTGCCTCCGACCATCCCGCCATCCAGATGACGCGATGTCTTGAGGAAGCCGAGAAGCTCGACCTGCGTGAGGGCGTGCTCGACAACTTCCTCTACGCGAACGCGAATCGGGTCTTCTTCGGGGCCGAGGACTGAGGCCCCGCTCCAAGCGTCCGCTGCCGCGGCAGTGCGCTGCTACTCCGCATCAGGGCGCGGTGTGATTCGCCAGGGGGGATCGACCCGGTTGGTGCCGGCCGTGAACAGGCAGATCGGGTTTCCGTCCGGGTCGCGCAGCCGGGCCTCGCGCCACAGCCAGGGCTGATCCGTGGGCTCTTGCTCGAGTTCGATGCCCGTGGCTGCAAGTCTCGCCACGACGGAGTCGAGGTCGTCGCACTCGAAGTAGACGACCGTCGTCGAGGTCGGCCAGTCGATGCGTTCGAGCGAGAACGTGGAGTTACCGTCGGGACAGAGGAAGCGCGCGTAGTCGGGCGGGCTGGCGACGATTTGCTCGAGTCCGAGACGCTCGTAGAACGCGACCGCCCGTGCGAGATCCGTAACGCCGACGGTGACCTGATTGAGTCGCACGATGCGGGGTCAGTCAGCGTCGAGCAGGGCGCGGGCGGCCAGCTCGCGGTTCCACGCCGGATCGCCGAAGGCCATGCGGGAGGCCTGGGCGCGCTTGTAGTACAGATGCAGGTCGGCTTCCCACGTGAATCCCATCCCACCGTGGATCTGGATGCCGTGTCCGGCGACGTTCGAGAATGCATCGGTGCAGTGGGCCTTGGCCATGCAGGCTGCCGCGTGCGCGTCGGGCTCGTCGTTATCGACGGCCCAGGCGGCGTAGTAGGGCGCCGAGCGCGAGCTCTCGATCAGTACGAGCATGTCGGCGCACTTGTGCTGGATGGCCTGGAAGCGACCGATGGCCGTGCCGAACTGTTCGCGGGTCTTCGCGTAGTCGACGCTGATGTCGAGGACCGCGGCGGCCCCACCGATGCTCTCGGCCGAGATCGCGACCCGCGCGACATCGTGAAGACGCTCGAGCGTTCGCCAGCCGTCGCCTCGCTCTCCCAGAACGGCGGTGTCCTCGACGCTGCCGTCGTCGAAGCCGACGGCCGAGAGCCGACGGGTGTCGTCGAGATAGGCGAGCTGTTCGATCGTGACGCCGAGGGTTTCCCGCTCGACGACGATCAACGTCGGGCCGCCGGCATCCGCGTCGTGGGCCACGACGACCATCAGATCGGCCGTGGCTGCGTCCGGCACGTAGAGCTTCTCGCCGCTCAGCCGAAAGCCGGCACCATCGCGAACGGCGGCGAGCGCGATGTCTTCCCGCCCCCAGGCACCGTCGGTCTCGAGCTGTGCCAGCGTGGCGCGCGTGCGACCGGCGGCGAGGTCGGGTAGCCAGCGACCACGCTGCTCGGCGTTGCCGGCGGCGATCGCGGCCGCACCGACCGCGACCGAGGAGAAGAAGGGGCCCGGCAGCAGCCAGCGGCCGGTCTGCTCGAGCAGCACGCACAGGTCGACCAGGCCCAGGCCGGCGCCCCCGTACGCGTCGTCGATGATGAGACCGGGCCAGCCGAGCGCGCAGACCTTCTGCCAGAGCTCGTCAGTGAAGCCGTGCTCGTGGTCTAGCATCTCGCGCACGAACTCCATGGGGCATTCGCCGGCCAGAAAATCACGAGCGCTGGCTCGCAAAAGGTTCTGTTCATCGGTGAATCGAACGTCCATACTCGCTCTGGCGCGCGCGGACTGCGGGCGGGCAGGTTTTTTTGACAGATCGTCAAATTTCCGGCAAGCCCGATAGCCATGAGAGGGGCGCGAAGGTGACGACGAGAACGCGAAAGCCGGTGGCCCAGACGGGTCGGCCGCTGGGGCCGCGGGCGATCAGGACCCGCGAGCGGCTCATGGAGGCGACGGCAGAGTTGCTGGCCGAGTGCAGCGTGCTCGACATCTCAGTGGTAGACATCGCGCGTAAGGCCCAGACCTCACCCGCGACGTTCTATCACTATTTCAAGGACGTGGAGGAGGTCGCGCTCCGGCTCGCCGAGCAGGCGGCGGATGAGATGCCTGCGGTGCTTCAGCTTATCGACGGCGACTGGGAAGGCGCGGCCGGCCTCGAGACGGCACGGCGGATCGTCGACGGATTCGTCGACCACTGGGACAAGCATCACGCCGTGTTGCAGCTGCGCAACCTCGCTGCCGACCGTGGTGACCGGCGCTTCATGCGCGTGCGTCGTGAGACGCTACGTCCGGTGCTCGATCGCTTCGCTCAGAAGATCGAGGCAGCGCAGGCGGCGGGACGTGTCGCCTCGGAGATCCACCCGTACGTCGCGGCCGCCGCGATCGCTTCCATTCTCGAACGCCTGGCCGCCCATCATCGCGATCTGTCCACGTTTAACGTGTCGCGCGACGATCTGGTCGAGAGCTGCGCGCGCATCGTCCACCAGACCGTCACGGGGCGGACGCTGAGCTGATATGAGGGAGACCCTGCAGATGCTCCGGATCCTTGCTGCTCCGATCGCGCTCGCCGTCGTCTGCGGCGCGGCGGTGCCCGCTGCTGCTCAGCAGGTCGACCCGTTCCTCTGCTACAAGGGTAAACGCACGAAAGGCTCGGAGAAGTTCGCACAGATCCCCGGGCTCGCGCTCCGCGACCGCTTCGAGACCGCCGCGTTCGACGTCAAGAAGCCAAAAGAGCTGTGCTTGCCGGCCGCGGTCGATGCCGGGCCAGTACTCGACAGCGCGACGCGTCTGGAGGCGTACCAGATCAAGGCCGAGAAGGGCACGCCGAAGCACGAGCGACTGGTCGATTTCCGAGTCGTCACGGCTGTCGGCGAGCTTTTCCTCTCGACCGTGAAGGCCGACCGCCTGCGTGTGCCCACGGCAGCCAGTCTCCTGGCCGCGCCGGCCGGCCCGCCCGATCCGGGCTCGCACGCGGTCGACCACTTCAAGTGCTACAAGGTCAAAAAGCCGAAGGGGTTCGAGCCGACCGTCGCGATCTCGGTGGCCGACGAGCTCGCCCAGCCAAAGCTCTACGATCTCAAGAAGCCGACCCGGCTGTGTGCTCCGGTCGACAAGGCGGGCGAAGGGATCAAGGAGCAGGACTCTTTCCTGGTGTGCTACCAGACCGCGCCGGTGAAAGGTCAGCCCAAGCACGTTGCGGCGAACGGCATCTTCCTCGAGAACCAGTTCGGTGCCGAGCGGGTCGATACGAAGGTCGAGGCGGAGCTCTGTCTTCCGACGCTGGCAGTGCAGGGCTGCGGTGACGGCCTGGTCAACGAGGAGGGCGAGGAGTGCGACGACGGTAACAAGAACGCTGGCGATGGCTGCAGCGCCACGTGCGCGGCCGAGCTACCGTTCTCACTCTCGATCGTGAACATCAACATCCTGCAGGACATCACGGCGGGGAATCCCGGGTTCGACGATCTCAGCGACCGCCTCGTGCTGCTCGCCGACGAGATCGCCGCGGAGGCTCCGGACATCGTCACGATGCAGGAAGTCGTAGTCTCGTTCGCGGCCACGCAGCTCGCCGACGATTTACTTGCGCGCCATGGCCTCGAGTATTTCGTCGCACAGTACGGATTCGTGAGCGGCAACGCGGTGCTCTCGCGCTGGCCCGCATCGCTCGGAGAGACGGAGCTGCTGCCCGATCCCGCCGTCGAGCCCAATTTTCCCGACAAGCGGTTCGCGGGTCGGGTCGAGGTCCACTCGCCGATCGGACCGATCGACGTCTACGCGATGCATCTCTGCGCCGCCTGTTCGATGACCGAGCGCACCGTCCAGACCGAAGGCTTCGTTGCGTTCGTCGCTGCCACGCACACGAGCCGCCACCCTGCGATCATTGGCGCCGACTTCAACGCCCATACC
>SPBQ01000512.1 GCA_004525875.1 Myxococcales bacterium | reverse complement strand
GATCGGGGAGCGAGAGCTCGGCGCCCTCCGTGTCGAGAAGCGTGACGACCGGCGCGCGTGCTCCGGCTTGCACCCCGGTGCTCATGCGGGCCGCCCCGCCTCGGGTAGGAGCGGCTCGATTCCGGCTTCCCGCATCATCGCGAGATCCGCCTCCGTATCCGGGTTGCCGGTCGTGAGCAGCTTTTCACCGAAGAAGATCGAGTTCGCGCCCGCCATGAAACACATCAGCTGCGCTTCCTCGCTGAGCTTCGCGCGACCGGCCGAGAGCCGGACCACGGAGGCGGGCATCAGGATGCGCGCGGTGGCGATCATGCGCGCCATCTCGACAGGCGCCACGGGCTCACGCTCGGCCAGCGGGGTGCCCGCCACGGCCACCAGCGCGTTGACGGGAACGCTCTCCGGGTGCGGGTCGAGGCGCGCGAGCTCGACCAGCATCGCGCAGCGATCGTCGATCGATTCCCCCATGCCAATGATGCCACCACTGCAGATCGTGATCCCCGCCTCACGAACGTGGCCGAGCGTACGAAGCCGGTCGTCGTAGACCCGCGTCGAGATGATCTCGCCATAGTAGTCACGCGAGGTGTCGAGGTTGTGGTTGTAGGCGGTGAGACCCGCTTCCTTGAGGCGGACGGCCTGCGAGGCGTCGATCATGCCGAGCGTAACGCAGGCCTCCATACCGAGATCCCGCACGCCGCGCACCATCTCGAGGACACTGTCGAACTCGGCGCCGTCGCGGACCTCTCGCCAGGCCGCGCCCATGCAGAAGCGCGACGCACCCGCGTCGCGGGCGGCGCGCGCGCCGTCGAGCACGGTGTCGACGTCCATCAGCTTCTCCGGCTTCACGCCGGCGTCGTAGTGGGCGCTCTGCGGGCAGTAAGCGCAGTCCTCGGGACATGCACCCGTCTTGATCGAGAGGAGAGAGCAGAGCTGAACGCGGCCGGGCGCGTGATGACGCCTGTGGACTTCCTGCGCACGGAAGAGCAGGTCGAGCACTGGCGTGTCATGGATCCGGCGGGCTTCGGCGATCGTCCAGTCGTGGCGCAGGGATTCGGACATGGCCGGTGTCGTACTGAGTGCTCGCCGCAAGTGCAAGATTGCCGCAGGCGCGCGTCACGCGGCGGTCAAAGTGATCTCCGTGATCTCCCGTGGACAGGCGAGCCGCACCGGCTGACCGGTGAGCCCCAGGCCGAGATTGACATGCAGCGTGGTCGCGACCTGGCGGTAGGTGCCGCGGGGGAAACGAGTCATGAATCGCGCGAGCGTGGCCACCCGTCCACGACCCAGCGGCAGTGCCACCTGGCCGCCGTGCGTGTGGCCGCTGAGCATCAGCGGGACACCGAGCCGGGTCGCGTGATCGAAGAGGTCCGGACGGTGGCTGAGGAGCAGGGCGATCGCGCCGTCGGGTAGCCGGCCGTGCAGCGCGGTCAGGATCGGGCTGTCGGCCACGCCACGCGCCCAGTCCAGCCCCTGGTCGCGCAGGCCGATGACGTGCGAGCGGGAATCGCCCACGGCCACCTCGATGACCTCGTCGAGGAGCACCGTAAAGCCGGTGTAGCGCCTGAGCGCCTCGGCGACCTCCGCCTCACCCGTATAGACGTCGTGGTTGCCGAGAATCGCCAGAACGCCGTGCTTCGCGCGCAGTGCCCCGAGCACGGGAAACGTTTCGGCCGCATGGTCGAGCCCGTCGGTGATGTCTCCGGTGATGACGACGACGTCTGCGTCCAGATCGTTGACGCGCTCTACATAGCGAGCAACCTGGTGCGGCGCAGTGAAGCCGCCCAGATGGATGTCGCTGATCTGCGCCACGCGCAGCCCGTCCAGATCGGCGGGGAGATCAGCGATCGGAACGGTGAACCGGTTGATCCACAACCGGCGCTGACCGACGGTATAGCCGTAGGCCATCGCGCCGGCGATGCCGAGCAGTCCGGCCGTGGCGAACGCGCGCACCGTGGTGGCCACCGGTCCGGTCTCCAACCCGGCGCCAACCACCATCGCTACCGCGGTGGCACAGGTCCACGCTACGGCCCAGACAAGCCCCACGACGACAAGGAACAGCAGCCCGAATAGCGACGTGAACGCTACGCCCGTGTAACCACGCCGAAGCGTACGGGCGAGCCCCGGCGGCGGCATCGGCCGCGTCACGATGAGACGGTTGATCAGGTAGAGGGCCAGCGTACCGAGCAGATGGGCCGCGGCCGGAACGTGAACGCCCCCGAGCTCACGCAGTAGCCAAGTGGCACAGACCCACTGCGCGATGGCAACGAAGACGAGCAGCAGCGAGAAAAAATTGGTCCAGAAGAGTCGCGTCAAGAGTCGTCAGGCATGCGCGCGAGAAGCTTCTCCCGGATCCGGTCGAGCTGGCTCGAGAGCCTCGCCCTCAATCGCTCCACGCTGCGCGCCTCATCTCCAGGATTCTGTGACTGATGATCCGGGTCCAGCGCCGCGGGACCGAGCCTGCGAACCACGGCGTCGAGCCGCATGCGAACCTCGTTCAGATCCGACAGCATGAGCACGAACTCGGTACGCCGCCGCTCCTCGTC
>SPBQ01000221.1 GCA_004525875.1 Myxococcales bacterium | reverse complement strand
TCCTCGAGCAGCGGTCGATGGCCTTCCCAGTCGTTCTCGCCGCGCTGAGTTCGCCAGGCCTGCTCGCAAGGTGCGGCGGCGCGCGTGCGCGCCTCGACCAGGTCGGCGTCGAGCGCCGTCGCGCGCACGTGCTCGCGGCGCATCTCTCGCAGATTCGCGCGCTCGGTACCGGAAAGCGCCTCGCTCTCGGCGGCGACGAGCCAGTCGGCCACGCGCGGGTCGCTATACAGCCCGTGGACGAGCACGCCGAGTGAGGCCTGCGCCTCGGCGCGGTTTGCCCCGCCTCGGGCCGACATCATCACGGCCTCATCCCAGTCGATGATCGCTCCGACGTGCTCGAGGTGTCCGATGTGGCGGAAGTGCTCTGACAGCTCCTGATAGCTCACGCCCCGATTGGTACCGACGCGAGCGGCGTGCGCAAGGCGGGTTCCCGAGTGGGAGCCCCGCATGCGGCAGTGGCCCGGAGTTTCATCCTGCCGCTGCCGAGAAAGCGCTCCTGGACTGTGCGCACGCGTGGTTCCCGCCGTATCGCGAACGGCGCCGCCAGGAAGAGCGCTCGAAGGACGTGCTAACCGCCGGCTCGGCCGGTTGAGAGTGCCCTACCGCTGTCGTCGGCTACCGACAGGATCCGACCGCGCATCCACTCGCCGCCGTCGGGGTCGAGCAGGACCTCACCGACGCGGGCGGTGTGGTCAATCTCCATGACCACGCCTCGACCCGTACCGAAGATTGCAGGCTCGGGCAGCTCCATGCGCCCGAGCGCCTGCTCGGCGCGGTCGGCGGCGAATGAGAACCGGCAGGTCGACACATGCGCCGCGCCCACGCGCGGGCACATCGCCGCGTCGATCTCCAGGACGCGCAGCGCGGCGGCCGTCAGATCGGAGGCCGCCGAGCCGGCGAGCCAGTCGGCGACCGTTTCGCGCATGACGCCGAAGGCACGCTCGCGCTCGTTCAGAAAGCGCAGGTACAGCTCGGCGCGCTGTTCGTACGCCGCCATGCGATCGAGCTGTATGCCGAAGTCATCGAGCAGCGCGCGCATGATCGCGCGCAGCAGCTCGCCGGTGCGTACCCGGCGCGACAGCGCCAGGTATCGCACCATGCGCGGGATCACGTTACCGCGACCGAGGATAAGGTAGCCGGTGATCAGTGCATATCCTTCCTCTCCCTCGTCGCGCGAGAACGTATGGCAACCCACGACGTACTCGCCCTTGGCCTTGCCGTAGCCCGCCACCGGCAGTGTCTCGAGCTGGTATCGGTCGCGCAGCTCGTAGAACTCGGTGCCCGGCAGCAGCGTGTATCCGAAGATGTTCATGCCCGGAAAGATCGTCATCAGGTGCTCGAGATTGCGCTCGAACTCGCCTAGCGTGTCGCCTGGCAGACCCCAGATCAGCTCTGCGGCCACCGGCACGCCGTCGGCAGCCAGCGACTTGACGATGGGCTCGTAGTCGTTGGCGCGCATGTTGGTCCGGTTGCTGAGCTCGAGGGCCCTGGGCGTGAGCGTCTGCAGCGCCAGGTGGTAGTGCCACAGTAGCCCGTTGCGGTGCAGTAGCCGCACGATTCGCTGGACACGCTCGTTGTGGTTCTTCGACCACGAGGTCGCGAACGTGTGCGGCCGGCCGCTGCGCGCGCGCAGCTCGACCAGGAGCTCGGCCTTGGCCTCGTCCTCGCGCAACGCTCCGAAGTTCGAATCACAGAACCAGATGTCGTGGATGCCACCGGCGATCAGGCGTTCGAGATCGTCGCGGATGCGCGCGAGCGAGAGCTGGTGCATCTTGGTACCGATCGCCCCCGTGCCCCACTCGCAAAACGCACAGCGAAACGGGCATCCACGGCTGGTCTCGTAGGCCGCGCGTTCATACCGCGGCTCGCCGTCGGCGTCGCGCAGCGCGATGACGCCGAGCGCCGAGGGCAGGCGGTCGAGCTCGGTCTGCCGCGGCCGCGATTCGGTGCGCACCACACGCTCGCCGTCGAGGAACGCGCAGCCGCGGATGTGCTGCCAGTCGCCGCGCTGCGTGCAGTCGAGGATCTCGGTAAACGTCGCCTCGCCTTCGCCGACCACGACCAGATCGATCGCCTCGACGCCGACGTAGTCCTCGGCACGCTGCACGTGCGGACCGCCGGCCACGACCAGCGCGGTCGGCAGCGCGGTCTTGAGCAGGTGCGCTATCTCGAGGAACTCGGCGACGTTCCAGGTGTAGCAGCTCAGGCCGAATACGGGCTCCAGGCCCGCCGCCAGCGCGGCCGAGGCGCGCGGCCGTACCTGTCGCGGCCAGTCGGTCTCGATCCAGCGGGCGATCTCCGCGACCTGCAGGAAGTGGACGAGCTCGATGTCGCAGCGCTGCTGCGCGTTCGAGTAGGCGAGATGATGGGCCTTCAGCGCACCCGTGGTCAGCGGCGGTGCGCTGAACTGCTCGGTGTCCATGCTGAACAGCCAGACCGGACGTTGCATCGAGGGAGGTCCTATCACGGCGCTCGGGCCGAGCAACGGGGCGGCGCTGCCATGCGAGCGTGCGGATGAGAGTGCGCGTGAAGCCGGCGGACGAGAGGCCGTTTCTTCAGATGCCCGGCCTCCGCTGAGCCCCTTCAGAGCAGCCGCACCAGCTCTTGCGGAAGAGGGGATTCAAACCTTAGAAGTTCTCCGGACAACGGGTGATTGAACTGCAGGGAGCTGGAGTGCAAGGCCAGTCGCCGTGCGGGATCCGTGCGGGCCTCATATTTACGATCACCAACGATCGGACATTCGGCATCGGCCAGGTGCACCCGGATCTGATTGCGCCGACCCGTCTCCAAGTTGAGCTTGAGCAGCGTGGTGGTCGCCATCCGCTTCAGCACCCGGTACCGCGTCACCGCGTGGCGTGTCCGCCCGCTGCGTGGGGCGCTAAATACCTTGAAGGGGCCGTTCTCATCGAGGTGTGAACTCAGCACGCCGCGCTCAGCCGGCGGAGCTCCTTCCACTACGGCCAGGTAGCGTTTCTCGGTCTTGTACCAATTCTCTTGCAACGCGTGCTTCGCGGCCTCGGTCTTCGCAAAAACCATGAGCCCGGACGTCTCGCGGTCCAACCGGTGGACGATCCACACCCGGTCCGGTCTCTGTGGATCACCGCAGCGCACGTAGTCCGTCAGGTAAGCGTAGGCGGTCTTCTCTCGTTCCGTCGCGCTGGCCATGGTCAACAGCCGCGCGGGTTTCTCGATGACGATGAGCGATGAATCCTCGAATACGATCTTCATTGCCTTCGGCAACAGACCTTCTGCTCGCGCTTCCTCCTTGGCGCGAATCGAAACCGAATCCCCGGCCCGCAGCGGGTGGTTGAAGCGAGTGGTCGTCTGCCCGTTGACTTGAACCGAGCCGTGCCTGAGCCACTGCCGCACCTTGATCCTTTTCGCCTCGGGGCAACGGGCGAAAAGAAAGGCCAGAAGCTCTTCGGAGTGTTCGACTGTGTAAGAGGCGGGCATGACGCGGCGCTGCCGTGAAACGACCCCCAAGCTTATCAGGCAAGGGGGAGTCCGGGGCAAGTTGCGGATTGACATCAGGTACGCGCGAGCTCGCGCGCGCTGAGCGGGACCGGCGGCTTACGGACAGGCCGGGTAGCTGGACCCCGGATCGCCCACGCACGGAAACGTGGTGAAGAGCTTTTCGCGACGGACGCCCGGGGCGGGGTAGCCGGAAACCGGGTTGGCCGCCGGGTTGGTGCTCGTGGGGCTTGTGCACTCTGCGGAGACCAACAGCGGGTTGATCGGGCTAGCCGTTCCGGTCAGCGAGATGCTGTCCGGGAAGCAAGTCTTCAGCTCGGTGATCGTACAACTACCCGCCGAGTTGGCGGCGCAGTCCGCGTTGTTGAGGCAAGGGATCAGCCCCTTTCCGTTGGCTCGCAGAATACCGTCGCAGAACATGGTCGCATCGCCGATCGCGCCGCCTTGACACTCGCCCTGGCCCTGACCGGTCGGCGTGCAGAATCCGTCCGAACAGATGTTGGGCCGTGGGATGCTGTCCGATATGACTGCGCACGGCCCGGAGGCACCACAATCCGCGTTCGACGCGCAGCCCGTCGATTCGTCGCTGGCGCAGACCCCGCAGTGACAGAGTTGGGTGCGGACGCTGCAAGTCTCGCCGCCGGGACACCCCATGTCGTTGGCGCATGAGATCTCGCCACCCCCCGTGCAGATCCTCGAGCCGCAAGGAAGCACGACCGGACGCGTCGCCGTACCGGTCGTAAGCTTGTGGGTAATAAATATCTTGCTCGCGATCTGTGGCCCAGCTGGGAAGCAGTCGAGGCTGTACGAGCCGCCGCCCTCCAGGAACGCTACGTCATCGGCCTGCGCATCACAGGCCAGGCCGTCGTGGATCCCGTCATTGCACACTCCGTCGCGCACTCCGTCGTGCGGTGTCGTATCGCCATCGCAGGTCGGGCACGGCCTGATCTTGAACAGCTCGAGGGTCGCGGTCTGCTCGGTAGGCACGATCACCGTGCCTACACCGGCATCCAGGTTCCAGGTTCCAGTTACCTCGCCCACGACGGGGGTGATGCTGCAGGTTCCCACGCCGGCGGAGAACGCGGGCGTGGGCGGATCGTTGTAGCAGACGCAGGTCTCGCCGCCGCAATCGTCGAGATCCGGCTGCAACGGCTGGTCGCAAAGCTTGCGCGTGTCGTTGGCACAGCGACACAGTCCGGTCGACGGATCGATGCCTGCAATCGTGGCTATCCCGCACGCGCCGGGGCCGCTGCCCGTCACGTCGCTCAGCCTGACACGCCACTGCGTGTTGTGGACCATCGCGTTGTTGTGAGCGACGCCTGCGTATCCCGAATCGTAGTCGCTGTTGAACCCGTCGCGGCTCCACTCGAACGTGTCGGGGCACTGCGAATCCATGCAGGTGCAGCTCGTCGTGCAGGCCTCGCCGAGCGCGCAATCCGTATCAGCCTCGCATTGCTCGCCGAGGGCCGGCTCGAGCAGGCCGTCGCCGCAGCGCAGCGCGGCAGCAGCACAG
>SPBQ01000226.1 GCA_004525875.1 Myxococcales bacterium | reverse complement strand
AGGCGACGATGAGCACCGAGACGGCCGCCAGCACCGCGGTAGCGCGCCGTGCGTCCTCGCCGAACAATAGCCATGCCGTGAACGCGACGACTGCCACCAACAGCACGGCCGGTACAAAGCGGGCCGCGACCGCATCGGCCAGGCGTTGTATGGGGGCTTGCGAGCGTTGGGCCTCGGCGACGGCACGGACGATGCCGGCCAGGACCGTGTCGTTGCCGACGCGGGATACGCGCATGACGAATCCGCCCGGACCGTTGAGCGTGCCTCCTGTGAGCGTGTCGCCCTCGGTCTTCGTGACGGGCATCGGCTCGCCGGTCAGCATCGACTCGTCGACGCTACTGGTGCCGCGTTCGACGGTTCCGTCGAGCGGCACGCGTTCGCCGGGACGCACGCGCAGCCTGTCGCCGACGATCACAGCGGCTAGAGTGACGGTCTCGTCGTCACCGTCAGGCGTGATTCGCAGGGCTCGCGGAGGACTCAGCTCGAGCAGTGACCGGATCGCTTCGCCCGTCTTGCCGCGTGCGCGAAGCTCCAGGACCTGGCCGAGCAGCACTAGCGTCACGATCACGGCTGCCGCCTCGAAGTACACCGGAGCCCGCCCGTCGGCGCCTGCGAAACCGTCCGGAAGCACGCCGGGCACGAGCATCACCGTGAAGCTGTAGCCGAAAGCGGTGCCGGCGCCGATCGCGATGAGCGTGAACATGTTGAGCCGGTGCGTGGCCAGCGACACGAATCCACGTTCGAACAGCGGTGCGCCTGCCCAGAACAGTACCGGCGCGGTCAGCAGGAGCTGTAGCCATTCGAGCGTCGGCGTCGAACCCATCCGCCGGAGCCAGCCGGCCAGGGCGGTGTCGCCCATGGATCCCATCGCAAGCACGAGGACCGGGAGCGTGAACGCCGCTGCGATCCGGAGCCGCGCCGTCATGTCGCGAAGCTCGCTGCCACCCGCGTCGGCGATCGGATCCACGGGCACGAGCGCCATTCCACAATCCGGACAGACGCCCGGCCCGACGCGCTCGACCTCAGGATGCATCGGGCAGGTGTGCATGACGGCCACCGACGTCGCTCCCTGTGCGTCGAGCGCGGAACGCGCCGCGGCGCGAAGGTCGGCGCGAAGGTCGCTCATCCTGAGAACCTCGCGATCACGTCGAGAAGCTCGTCGATCCTGGCCTGTTGCTCGGCGCGCCGGCCTCTTCGGGCCGCGTCGACCACGCACTGTTCCACGTGCTCGCGCAGAATCGACTCCTCTACCCGCCGCACCGCGGCGCGCACGGCCCGAAGCTGCGTGAGGAGGTCGACGCAGTATCGCTGTTCCTCGACCATCCTGATGACACCGCCGACCTGCCCCTCGATGCGGGGCAGGCGTGGCAACTGCTCGCTATGGCTGGCGTGTTTCATCGTCGTGCCATACCCCTAGGGGGTATACGAGTCCAAAGACCAGAGCTCCCTCTCCGACGTTCGCCACAATCCAAGATGCGCGACATAGTCCAGGTTCTAGACGAGCATGAGCTGGGAACGAGAGGTCGACGAGATCCGCCGCCGCAAGGAGCTGGCCGCGGCGATGGGCGGCGAGGAGTCCGTCGCCCGCCAGCATGGTGGTGGCAAGCTCACGGTGCGTGAGCGCATCGATTTTCTCCTCGACGACGGGTCGTTTCACGAGGTCGGCGCGCTGGCGGGGCGCGCCCGCTACCAGGACGGTCGGCTCGAGGAGTTCCGGCCGTCGAACTTCGTGTTCGGCATGGGCGCATTGCGGGTCGTAAGATCGTCGTCGGCGGCGACGACTTCACCGTCCGAGGTGCCGCCCAGGACGGTGCGATCGGAAACAAGATGGGCTACTCCGAGAAGATGGCCCGAGAGCTGCAACTTCCGCTGGTGCGGCTGGTCGATGGCACCGGAGGGGGCGGCAGCGTCAAGACGCTGGAGAAGCTCCGCCACACCTACGTGCCCGCGATCCCCGGTCTCGAGGTGAGCGTGGAGCTCCTCGGGCTCGTGCCCGTCGTTGGCGCCGCGATGGGCTCGGTCGCCGGCCTGGGGGCGATGAGGGTCGCGGCCAGTCATTTTCGCGTGATGGTGCGCGGCACCAGTCAGGTGTTCGTTGCGGGACCCCCGGTCGTCGAGCGCGGTGTCAACGAGCATGTCACGAAGGAAGAGCTCGGAGGCGCTCACATCCACGGTTCTCAATCCGGGCTGATCGACAACGTCGCTGGTTCCGAGGAGGAAGCGTTCGCGTTCATTCGGGCCTTCCTCTCGTACATGCCGACGAGCGTCTACGAGCAGCCGTCGGTGTACGATACCGATGACCCGACCGACCGGCGCGAGGAGGAGCTCCTGTCAATCGTGCCGCGCGAGCGGCGCCGGGCCTACGATGTGCGCCGCGTCGTGACGCTGGTCGTCGATCGGGACTCGTTCTTCGAGATCGGACCCCTGCAGGGCCGGTCGCTGGTCACGGGACTGGCCCGGCTGGGAGGTCACCCGGTGGGCGTGATGGCCAACGATCCAAGGCAATCGGGCGGCGGGCTCGACGCTGCGGCGTCCGACAAGATGGTGCGCTTCGTCGACCTCTGCGACACGTTCCATCTCCCCGTGGTCTACTTCGTTGACCTACCGGGCTTTCTCATCGGCACCGTCGCCGAGCGCACGGGAACGATCCTCAAGGGGACCCGCGCCCTGTTCTCCGTCTATCAGGCCAGGGTGCCGTGGTGCTCGATCCTAATGCGGCGTGTGTTCGGTGTAGCCGGCGCCGGGCACGGTAACGCAGATCGGCTCAACCTGCGCTACGCCTGGCCTTCGGGCGACTGGGGTTCATTGCCCATAGAGGGCGGCGTGATGGCCGCCTACCGCCGCGAGATCGAAGCGGCGCCGGATCCCGATGCGCGTAGACGGAAGATCGAGGAGATGCTCGACCAGGTACGCTCGCCGTTGCGCACGGCCGAGGCGTTCGGCGTCGAGGAGATGATCGATCCTCGCGATACGCGCAAGCTCCTGTGCGAGTGGGTGCCCGACGCCTATCGGAACGAGGCGACGCGGTTGGGGCCTCGCGCACGCTCGATGCGTCCATGAATCCGTGAGCACACTCCTTCTGGTCGTCGCCACGTTTCTGACGTCGGTGTTCTCCGCCGTCGTGGGGATGGGCGGCGGTGTGACGCTGCTGGCGGTGATGGCAGCGCTGATGCCGGCCGCCGAGGTCGTACCCCTCCACGGTGTCGTCCAGCTGGCGTCGAACGGCACGCGCACGCTGCTTCTTCTCCGCCGTGTGCACCTGCGGATCCTTCTCTACTATCTGGTACCGGCTGCCGTCGGCGTTGCGCTCGGCGCCCGGCTCTACACGGGAAGCGAGCTGGGGTGGTTCCGGCCGGCGGTGGGGGCGTTCGTTCTAGGCTACCTGGCGCTGCAGTGGTGGACCCCACAGCTCGGGCGCTTGCCCCTGTGGACGTTCGCACCGCTGGGCCTGCCCGTCGGCGCCCTGGCTTCGCTGATCGGCGCGACGGGCCCGATCATCGCACCGTTCTTTCTGCGAGACGATCTCGATGGCGAGCAGATCGTGGCGACCAAGGCAGCGATCCAGATCGTGACGCACGTCACGAAGATCCCGGCGTTCGCGATGCTGGGCTTCGACTACACCGGACGGCTGTGGCTGCTGGCGCCGCTGGTGCTCGCCGCTGTCGTCGGTACTTTCGCAGGTCGTCGGTGGCTGCGCCGCCTTTCCGAGGAGGCGTTCCGGCGCCTGTTCGTTGCGGTGCTGACGGCGATCGCGCTCGGACTGATTTTCCTCGGCTGACGGGCTTGGGTGGGCGATCAGCCGCTGGCCTGGTCCGGCGGCGTGCGGCGTTGTAACGCCCGGGTTGCGAATCGCCCCGAGAAGCAGCCGCCGCCACGGCGAGCCAGTTCCATGAAGTCGTCGGGCGTGTCGACATCGAGCGCGAAGCCGCCGAGCCGCAACGTCCGGAAGGCGAGGCCGTTGCGCCGGCAGGCCTCGCGGTGGGCGGCCAGGCTGAGACCCTCGAACGCCGGATCGATGATGGTCGGCGGCGACGTCAGGAGCGCATTCGTGCCGGTCCCGGACGCGGAAGGAACGAGTACGACCGGGTAGCGGGGCAAAGCGATCGCCAGCAGCCGCTCGATATCGGCAGGGGCGATCAGAGGGACGTCTCCGGGAATCGTCAGCAGCGTCCGCACGCCGCTGCGTTCGAGCTCGTGGGCCGCCCACGCGACCGCCCCGTTGAGCCCTTTCGGCTCGAGCTCGTGGAGTGTTTCTGCGCCCAGTCGCTCCGCTTCGGCCAGAACCGTCCGGTCGGTGCTCACGACCACGATGCGCCCGAGCGACGGCGCGGCGGCCAGAGCACCGAGCATGTCGCGAAGCATTTCGAGCGTCAGCTGCTCGCGCTCGGGCGCTCCTAGCTCGCTCGACAGCCGTCGCTTGGCCTCGTTCAGGGCCCGCACCGGAACCAGCGCTGCCGTCGTTGCCCGCGGCTTCATGGTCGGCGAAGGTATGGCAGGGCGACAGTCCAGTAAAGTAGTAATTCCAAGTACTTTGCCCGCCCGATTGGGTTGCGGTATATACCTCTGCAATCGCCGCCTCCGCGCGGGGACGAGGACTGATAGCAGCATGCGAATCATCGCCGGACAGTTGCGGGGCCGGCGGCTCGGGGCCGTTCCGGGACGCTTGACGCGGCCCACCTCCGATCGCGTTCGTGAGGCTCTCTTCAGCCGCCTCCAGAGTCGGTATGAGTTCTCAGGGGTCGACGTACTCGACCTGTTCGCAGGTACCGGGGCGCTCGGCATCGAGGCCGTCAGCCGCGGCGCGAGCGGCCTGGTGAGCGTGGAGCTCAACCGGTCGGCGGCGCAGGTACTCGTCGATAACCTGCGTGGCTGCGGTGTCACGGGCCGGGCCGAGGTGATCGT
>SPBQ01000171.1 GCA_004525875.1 Myxococcales bacterium | reverse complement strand
GCCCGTCGCCGTCGACGTCGTAGAGCACGTTCGAGCCCATGCTGGCCTTGCTCGCGATCACCTGGTCGGGCTTGTCGAGCCGCCAGCGCCCATCGCGGTTCATGTAGACATAGAGCGTCGTCACCGCGTCGCGAAAACCGCCTTCGACGTGCGTGACGAGGAGATCGAGCACGCCGTCGCCGTCGATGTCGTCGATCGCGCTGGCCACGCCGCCCGAGCCGCGGATGTGGTCGCGCGGCGTCACGAGCCCGAGCGCGTGAATGCGATCCGCCTCGAGCTCGTAGGCGCCGTCCTCGCGCCTGAGGAACACCCGGATCTCGTGGCGCGTCGCAGATATCACGTCGACCCTTTCATCGCCGTTCACGTCGCCGATCGCCAGCTTGGGCACATCGAGGAAGATCTGGAAGTCCGTCTCCAGCTCGATCATTCCGGTGTCGGGCATTATGAGGTAGTTGGCGCGTCGCGGAACTTCGAGCCGGAACTTAACGTCGCCGCGAGCGTCGAGGGCCGTGAGCTCGCCGATGCGGGGAACGAGGATCCAAGGCTCGGGACCGAAATCATCGTAGACGAGCTTGAACGGCTCGAACCCACGCTCGTCGGCGGCGAGACCGGCCGTGGTCGGGCCTGACGTCGTCAGCGTCCAGCTCCGGCCCTTGTCGTCGGCGAGCGACAGCAGCGTGACGCCGTCGGGACGGAGCAGCACCATCTCCTCGCCCGGCGAATCATCGACGAGCTCGGCCATGTCGTAGACCGCACTCCAGCGCGGCACTGGGATCACGTGATCGGGCTCGGCGGGGAACGTTCCGTCGTCGGCTTGCAGGAAGACACGGATCTCGCGCCGCTCGTTGGGCGGGCTCCCGAGCAACGCGACCACGAAGAAGTCGACGCGCCCGTCGCCGTTCAGCTCGACCAGCTCGGCCGCCACCGCGCGGCCCTCGCTCGCGAATCGCGAGACCTCGAAGAGCTCCTCGGCACGGGCTTTCGTGGGCGCACTCGCACAGAGGCTCGCGGCCACGACCAGGATGGGGAGGCAGGGGCGCATGCGCGCAGCATACCCGTCGCGGCCGGGAGTGTCAGAAGGACCGAGTGAGCGAGCGCGCTTCGAGCTAGGCGGCTCCAGCCCGTTCGGGCTCGGCGTCGGCCACGGCACCGCCGCCGAGGTCGGCGGGCAACCGAGCAGTCACGCGCTGGACGCGCACCGCGACACCGTTGAGGATGGACTGGCCGACCACGGCCTCCACCTCACCATCATCGACCACGTCGTTGACGCTGACACCGGGGCGCTCGCCGGCCACGCGCAGCCAGTCGGCCACCGCCTCGTGGCCATACCCGTGCGGCAGGCAGACGACGCCGGGCATCATGTCCTCGGTGACCGAGACGGTGACGTCGAGCTTGCCCACGTGCGATTCGAGCGTCGCGCGCGCGCCGTCCTCGAGACCGGCGGCCGACGCGTCGTCGGGATGGATCTCCAGCTGACAGCGATCGCGCCCCGTCATCAAAGACGGCACGTTGTGCATCCAGGAATTGTTCGAGCGCAGATGACGCCGCCCGATGAGCAGCAGCCCTCCTTCGTCTCGCCCTGACCGGTGGGCGGCCAGCAGGTCGTCGAACGCTTCCATGAGGACCGGCGAATCGAGATGTACCTTACGGTCCTTGTGGAACACGCGTCCGGCCACACCGGGCTGCATCGGCCCCAGATCCAGACCGTGGGGCGCCGCTCGCAGCTTCTTCATGCTGAGCCCCTTGCTCCAGGGCAGCATGCGATCGCCGTGGGCGCCGAAGCGCAACATGAGGTCGGCCATCGCCGTCGGGTTCCACCGGATGCCGAACAGCTTCATTGCGCGGTCGAGCCAGACCTCGCCGGTGGGACCGCCGCCGAGACGCTCGATGAGCGCCAGCAGGATCTCCCAGTCGGCCCGCACGCCGGGCGCTGCATCCACCACCGCAGGTGAGAAGCGCGCGAAGTTCCGGACCGCCATCGCGCCAAAGAAGACGTCGACGTATTCCTCGGCCAGAGCCCAGGCGGCGGGAAGGATCACGTCGGCATGGCGATTGGTCTCGTTCATGTACACGTCGATGGCGACCGTGAACTCGAGGTTCGCCACGGCGCGATCCAGGCGGCGGCCGTTCGGCACCGTGAGCACCGGATTGCCCGCGAAGTTCAGCAGAGCCCGGATCTGACCCGCACCCTCGGTCTCCATCTCCTCGGCCATGACGGCGGCCGGCAGGTCGCCGAAGCTCTCCGGTAGCCCACGAACGCGGGAGCGCCAGCCCGCGTAGCCGTTGGCGCCGAGCTGCTGCGCGGCCGTGGCCAGATCGACGGCGGGGGTCGGAAACATCGCGCCGCCCACCTTACCGAGCCGCCCGCAGATGATGTTGAGAAGGTCGGTGGCGTAAGTGGCCAGGGTGCCGTGACGGCTGTTGCAGACGCCCACCCGTGAGTACGCCGTCGGCGCCGACGCGTCCGCGAACTCGATTGCCAGGCGCTCGATCGTCGCCGATGGAACTCCACAGCACTGCGCGGCAGCGGCCACGTCGAGGCGCGCCAGGCGACCTGCGACGTCCGACCAGCCGCTCGCAACCGCGGCGATCTCGGCCGTGTCGAGGGCACCGCGATCGATCAGCACGCGGATCATCGCGAACAGGAACAGCGCATCCTCACCCGGCACGATGGGAACGTGCTCGTCGGCGATGCGCGCCGTCTCCGTGCGGCGCGGATCGACCACCACGAGCTTGCCTCCGCGCGCACGGATCTCGCGCAGCCGCGACTTGAGATTCGGCGCGCTCATCACGCTTCCGTTCGAGACGACCGGATTGGCTCCCAGGCAGAGCAGGTAGTCGGTGCGGTCGATGTCCGGAACCGGTAGCACCAGCGAGTTGCCGTAGAGAAAGTACGACGTCGCGAAGCGCGGTGCCGTGTCCTGCGTGCTCGCGCTGAAGCAGTTGTTCGTGCCGAGCGCCTTCATGAGCGCGCCACGCAGCAAGAGGGCCCCGTGGATGTGGATGCTCGGGTTGCCGATGTACGCCGCGATGGCATCGCCGCCGTGGCGCTCACGGACGCGGCGCAGGCCGTCGGCGGCACGGTCCAGAGCCTCGTCCCAGCCCACCGGCGCGAACGTACCGTCCTCGCGCCGGATCAGCGGCTCGCGGATGCGGTCGGGATCGTCGTGAACCTCGGCGATGGCCATGCCCTTCGGGCAGACGTAGCCCTTCGAGATCGGGTCGTCGTGATCGGGGCCGACCGAGACGATGCGGTCCCCCTCGACCTCGAATGTGAGCCCGCAGAGCGCCTCGCACAGCGTGCAGGCGCGGTGGACAGTGGTCCGTCCGTTACTCGGATGCTCTTCCATCAAGCCCCCCTAGCCTTTCAACCAGGGTATTGCTACCCCGCGCACTCGCGAGCCCTCAGTCTTCGCCGCGCGTGGGCGTCGTCGCCTGCGCAACGCGAACGCCGACCAGCTGGCCGATGAACACCGCCAGGAACACCGGCCCGACGACGGCCTCCACGGCAGAGAAGGATCGCGCGAGCGTCGAGACGGGCGTGATGTCGCCGAAGCCGAGCGTCGTGAGCGTCACCAGGCTGTAGTAGATGAACCGAGTGGCGTACACGCGTGCATAGCGGTGCGGGACGTTGGTGGCCATGACGACGTGGCCCATGTCGAACGAGCCGGGGCGCAGTAGATCGAACAGGGCGTAGACATCGGCGAAGAGCAGCCCCACCAGAAGATAGACGGCCAGTCCGGCGCGGATGAGATCCGCGGAAACCTCCCGCTGGCTCATCGTATGATCGATCAGCACCTTCACCACGAGCGCGAGGAAGACGATCATCGTGATGTGCTCGAGCACGATCAACGAGCGCGCGTGAATAAAGACGCTCAGCAACGCGAGCGCCCCCGGGGGCACGGCCAGCACCATCGCCAGCCGACGGCGCCGATCATTGCTGCCGATGGCGTGAACGCCGCCGGCGAGCACCAGGATCGCGAACGCCAGAATGACGCCGTCCCCGTATCTCAGCTCCGAGACGGCTGGGCCGAACAACGCAAGGACCAGAAGGGTCGTGAGCAGCTGGCTCAGCCGCGGCTTGGCTAGCTTGATCGCCATGCGAATCGTTCCGATTGGACCGGGAAGTGATCCGGTATGTCTTGCACCAGGGCCCAAGTCCACACGGCCCGGCGCGCGGTGCCGACTGGCAAGACCGGGAGGGCTCGCCACAATGTCGATCGCCGGATCCGCATCGCCCCGATGAGAGTCCAGACCAAAGACTGCATGACGGCTGTCATTACCGTGTGCATCGTCGCCGGGTGCACCCCCACGATGCACACCGTCGAGCCTTACACGGATGATGCGGTCGAGGCCGCGGCGCTCGAAGCCCGCGCCGCGGCACGCTGCGAGGCCCGGCGGGGTCCGAAATCGCCGGTGCCGAGCAAGACCTTCATCACAGACGGATGCAGCCTGTGGATCGACCGGTCGTGGGACGACTGCAGCGTAGAGCACGACATCGAGTACTGGTGCGGCGGTAGCATCACCGACCGCAAGGCGGCCGACGCCGCGCTTCGCCGTTGCTTCGCGGAGTTCCTGCCCGGCTGGTTCACCTGGGGGCCGTGCGCCGGAGTGCGGATCGGCGGCCACCCGGCGTTCTCCGTCCACTACCGCTGGGGGTTCGGTCGTGACAGCTATCTACCCTGGTATGATCCCGGCGCGGGCGTCGCCGCCACCGATCGCACCGGGCCGGGCGCCCGCGGCGCGCCGGGCCCCGCCCGCCGAACACACGCCGGCGCTACGGGCGATGGAGATAGGTGACGTCCCGAGGAGCAAGCGCATGACCGCATATGACAACGCCATCAAGTTCTTCGAAGCCTGCGAAGCCCCGGCAGGCTGGGCCGGATGCAAACAGTACGTCGCGGACGGCGCGTCCTTCGTTGCCCAGTGCGAGCCGCTAACCGAGATCGATACGGTCGAAGCGTATTGCGAGTGGATGGCGCGATTCGGCACCGTCACGGCGCCGGGCGCGACCTACGACCTGCACAGCTCGTCGTATGACGAGTCGCATCGGACGGCCGTCTTCTTCGCAACCTACAACGCCAGGCACACGGGCGATGCGGGTCCCGTCCCTCCGACGAATCGGGAAACCCACACTCACTATGTCTACGCCTTGACCATGAACGCGGACGGCAAGGTCGAGCGAATGACGAAGATATGGAACGCGCCCTGGGCGATGAGAGAGCTTGGCTGGGTATAGCGCCTACGCGCGCTACCGGATCGACCAGGGGGGTTCGCCAGGATGCGAGTGTCAGCACGACCTGCCGCCGCGACGACCACGGCTCTGCTCTTTCTTGCGACCGCTGCGCCTGCAGACGCGGCCGAGCCGCGCACGGTGGACGTTCGCACGACGACCGTCGACGGTGCACCCGCCGAGCCGGGCACGGCACGCTACGGGACCCTCACGCACCGCACGCGCACCCGTGCCGACGCCTCCACGGGCGGCGACGCGCCGCCCGTCGTCAACCTCGACGACCTACCCTACGCTCCCGGCCGGTTGATCCTGAAGCTCACCGATGACGCCGGCGGCAGATCGCTCGATGCTCGCCGAGCCGGCACCGCTCGCGGCGGCGAACTCGGCGTCGATGCGCTCGACGAGCT
>SPBQ01000556.1 GCA_004525875.1 Myxococcales bacterium | reverse complement strand
TTCCCATCCTCTGGCTGCTGCGCCGCGCCACACCGCCGGACATGTCGGCTCGTGAGTTCATCGAGAAGTACCGGTTCCGGGGTCGTGCGCGACTACTGGCGGAGATGGTGCTGACGGCACACCTGCCTGGCAGCCTCGACGAGGTCGGGATCCTGGGTCTGCTCGAGGACAACGTCCTCAAGCTCGAGACTGGTCTCAACCATCGAGTGGAGGCGGGTTACGACAGCTTGCCGCGGCGCATCGCGCAGGGCCTGGACATCCGCCACGGTTTCAAGGTCGACTCGATCCACTGGTCGGATCAGAGCGTAACGATCGCCTCCAGCGACGGACGCGAGCTGACCGCTCGTGCCGCCATCTCGACCCTGCCGCTCGGCGTCATCCAGCAGCGGCGCGTTCGCTTCGAGCCGGAGCTCCCCGCGTCGAAAGCATCGGCGCTCGAGCAGCTGACGATGGGACCGGTGACGAAGGTACTGCTTCACTTCGAACGCCCTATCTGGCCGAAATGGCTAGCCATTTTGCCGTGCCCGCAGGGCCCGGTCACGCTCTACTGGCCGGTCTTCTTCGGTACCCAAGCCGAGCGCCCGCCCGTCCTCTCCGCATACGCGACCGGTCCGCGTGCGCTGCAACTGTCAACGATGAGCGACGAGGAAGTCGCGGCGGTTTGTGCCGAGGATCTTGAACGACTGTTCCCCGGCAACCCCGTGAGGCGCTTGCTGTGCGGTTTTCAGCGCGTCGACTGGGCGGCGGACGAGCTCGCCTGTGGCGGTTACAGCTTCATCCGGCCCGGCGGAACCGGGTCGCGACTCAAGCTGGCGGCGGCCGACACGGGAGCGCTCTTCTGGGCGGGGTCCGCAACCGTCAACGCTCCGATTGCCGCAACCGTGGAGGGCGCGTTCGCGAGCGGCCTGCGCGCCGCGGCCGAGGTGGTCGCGCATCTCGATGCGGGGCCACCGACGCCCTCCGTCGACGCGGCGCTCTGAAGTGGTTTCTACGAACCTCCCCTGCCGTGGATCCGGCCGCGCGAGGCCGAATTTCACGACAGTCCGGAAGCTTCAGTTGATCCCCATCGAACCGAGACTCCGAAGCAGATCGCAGAGCACCGAGGGGTCCGTCTGCACGTTGATGCTCGACGCTTTGCCGCTATCAAGAGCACGGTCGAGCGCCGGGCGCGGGTCCTCGACCGTGGCGACATTCTCGCCGTGGCCGCCGAACGCGGCGGCCATCTTGTCGTAGCGCGCGTCGCCGAGGTCGGTAGCGACGTCCCTCGCCGAACCACATGTCCTGCTCGTGCGCCACGTCGCCCCAGCCACAGTTGTTCGGCGCGACGCATATAACGGGCACTCCTTGACGAGCGGCCGACTCGAACTCCATCGCCGAGAAGCCGAACGCACGATCGCCGACGAACAGGATCGCGGGCTCATCGGGACGCGCAGCCTTGGCGCGAAGGGCGAAAGGCATCCCGACGTCGTGGGTTCGCATGGCGGTGGTGGATGAGGCCGAGCGACCAGGTCCCTCGGCGTAGACGTATGCGAGACCCCAGGTCATCGCATCGCCGCCGTCGGCGACGAGTTTGCGCACCGCGGCATCCGTCGGTACGTCGGCAGACCTCTGCGGGCTGGGCGCGAAATCAGGCATCAGTCATTACCTCCAGACCGAGCGGCCGGTCGGCCCCCCGCGCACCCTGGGACCGCTCTCGAGCGCAGCTACCGGCTCGGGCCACGAACACGATCTCGTATCGACTACGCGATCGTTTCATCGCCAGGCCCAGCTTCCGCTTGCGCACCGCGCGAGGGGGGGGACGCCGCCGCTTCGCTCGGCGCGCGGTTACCGGCAGTCTTCTCGCGTGCCGTTCTCCACACGTGTTCTCACATTCGCGCGCTCATCCGCCACGCGGGCCGGACGCGCCGGGCGCGTTCATCGCGGCGGTACCGGCCGCGATCGCGCCTCCTCGGCGAGAAAATCGATTCATCTCGTTCTCGGCTCGATCGTGCTCGCGGCGGTGGCGCTCGGGCCCGGCGGCTGTGCTACGTCGG
>SPBQ01000365.1 GCA_004525875.1 Myxococcales bacterium | reverse complement strand
GGCAACATCGGCCTGATGAAGGCCGTGGACAAGTTCGAGTACCAGCGCGGCTACAAGTTCTCGACCTACGCCACGTGGTGGATCCGTCAGTCCGTGAGCCGCGCCATCGCCGATCAAGCGCGCACGATCCGTATTCCGGTGCACATGATCGAAACGATCAACAAGGTACTCCGGACCTCGCGGTATCTCGTGCAGCAGCTCGGTAGGGAGCCCACGCCCGACGAGATCGCCGAGCAGATGGAGATGCCGGCGGACAAGATCCGCAAGGTCCTCAAGATCGTGAAGGAGCCCGTCTCGCTTGAGACGCCGATCGGCGACGACGAGGAGAGTTCGCTCGGTGATTTCGTCGAGGATCGTCAGTCGGTGTCACCGGCCGACGCGGCCGTCGCGCTCAGCCTCGAGGCGCAGACACGCAAGGTGCTTGCGACCCTGACTCCACGCGAGGAGCAGATCCTGCGTATGAGGTTCGGCATCGGCGAAAAGACCGACTACACCTTGGAGGAGGTCGGCCAGAAGTTTGCGGTCACCCGCGAGCGCATCCGTCAGATCGAGGCCAAGGCACTGCGCAAGCTGCGCAATCCGCAACGCGCGCGAGCCCTCGAGACCTTCGGCTGATCCGACCGGGGCGGGCGCCGACGCGTCGCTGCGCGTGAGGTTGCCGGGAGTGGTGGGGGAAGAGCGCACCGACGCAGACCATTCGTCGGAATCGCCCGGCCCGGGCGACGGCCGCTCGTCACTGCGTCGTCGCATCCGCCGGGGCGCGGTGGTTACGGGCGTCGGCCTAGTCGTGGTCTATGCCTACATGGTCGTCACGGCCGGGGGGCGCTCTCTCATCGAGACGATCGCCGAGCTCGACCCTATCCTTCTCATCTTACCGCTCATCGCCACCGCGCTCAGCTATGTGACGATGTCGCTCTCCTATGAGGGCATTACGCGAGCCGCCGGATGCAGGGTCGCGCAGTTCGATATGCTACGCATCACGTTCGTCGCCAACACTGCGAACTACGTGATCCCGACGGGTGGTCTGAGCGGCTTCGCGCTCCGCATACTAATGCTCAACAAGAAGGGCGTGAGCGCGGGACGTGCTGTCCTGATCTCGTTCACGCAGACGCTGCTCACGAACCTCACGCTGATGGTGTTCATTCTCTACGGGCTCGTCTACCTGGTGTTCAGCCGTCGCCTCGACGCCGTGACGATGGGCCTGATCGCCACGGTCATCGTTGTTCTGGCGCTATTCCTCGTAGCCTGCCTCCTCATGGTCTATAACGAACGGATCCGTCGACGGCTGCTCGTGCGCATGAACGAGTGGGCTGATCGCATCCTGGAACGCTCCGGCTACACGGATCGCTTCGGTCGGCGAGCGCATCGCTTCCTGCTGCATATCGACGAGGGGCTGACGTTCTTCGCGTCCGAGCCGCGCGCGATGGCGATGCCGCTGTTCTGGATCTTCCTCGATTGGATCTTCACGATCGGAGTGCTCTACGCGGCGCTGTACTCGGTGGGATCGGACGTGGGCTACGGGCAGGTGGTGGTCGCGTTCTCCGTTGGAATCGTGTTCGCCGTCATCTCGTTCGTCCCCGGCGGTGTGGGCGTACTCGAGGTGGCACTCGACGGTATGCTCGCCAGCGGTGGAGTGCCGCGCGAGTAGTCGGTGCTCGCAATCATGATCTTCCGGATCTCCTTCTACGTGATTCCCGTTCTACTGGCGTTATTCGTGGCGCGCGGCGCGTTCAGCGACATGGACGAGTCGCAGGTCGAGGATCTTGTATGAGCCGACTCTGGGCCGGGTTCGATGTCGGTGGGCAGACCATCAAGGCCGCTCTGGTCGATTCGAAGGGCACCGTTCATGCAGATGGAAAGCGCTCGACCGGCCTGGACTGCGACCTTCACCGGCTGGTGACCGGGATCGGGGAGTTGCTCGTGCAGATGTCGGTCAAGCGCGACGTTGCCGACGGAATCGGCATCGGGATTGCGGGCGTGATGGGCGCTGACGGCATCCTGCATGGAAGCCCGAACTTGCCGGCGCTCGTCGGCCGGCAGATCCGCGAGGCTCTGGAAAACCGACTCGGCAGGCCGGTGGCTCTCGACAACGACGCGAGCGCGGCGGCGTTCGGCGAGGGGCTCGGTGGCGCTGGCGAGGGTGTCGATGACTACCTCCTCGTCACGCTGGGCAGCGGCATCGGATCCGGGCTCGTGATCGGTCGACGCGTATATCACGGCACAACCGGCTACGGGTGCGAGCTCGGCCACACGATCGTCGAGCGCGGCGGCCGCGTGTGCGGCTGCGGGAACCGGGGTTGTCTCGAGGCCTACTTCTCGGAGTCGGCCGCCCGTGCGATCGTGGCCGAGCGCGGCGGCGAGCTCGAGGCAGGCGTGTCCCGGCTCGTGAGGGAGCGGTCCTTCGGCTTCGCGCAGTCGCTCTTCGCCCGCGCCGCCGACGGTGATCCCGCCGCCGTCGCAATCCTCGACGACATGATCGATGCGCTCGGCACCGGGCTCGCCTCAGCCGTCAACCTGCTCGACGTGACGACGCTGATCCTCGGTGGCGGCATCGCACCTGGTGTCCTGGCCCGCCGAGAGGCTCTGGATCGCGCGATCGACGCGGCGCTGTTCGCGCGCTCGATCTCTGACCTCGCCGTGATTCCCGCAGTGCGCGGCGGCGACGCAGGTGCGGTGGGCGCGGCACGGCTCGCAATGTCGCTCGAGTAGACCTATAAACCGCGCGGTGCTTTTCTCGCGCCTACACGCCCCGACGCTCAAGGAAGACCCCTCCGACGCCGAGGTCGTCAGCCACCAGCTGCTCGTGCGAGCGGGAATGATCCGGCAGGTCGCGCGCGGTATCTACGACTTTCTGCCGCTTGGACTGCGCTCCGTGCGCAAGATCGAGCGCATCATCCGCGACGAGCTCGATGCGGCCGGCTGCCAGGAGGTGTTGCTACCGATCATCAGCCCGGCCGAGCTATGGCAGGAGAGCGGCCGCTGGCAGATCTACGGGAAGGAGCTGCTACGGCTGCGCGATCGTCACGATCGCGAGTTCTGCGTTGGACCGACGCACGAGGAAGTGATCACGGACCTGGTTCGCCGCGACGTGCGCTCCTACCGTGCGCTTCCGCTGAACCTCTACCAGATTCAGACCAAGTTCCGCGACGAGGTCCGACCGCGCTTCGGTCTCATACGCGGCCGTGAATTCGTCATGAAAGACGGCTACAGCTTTCATTCGGACTACGATGACTGCCGTCGCGAGTACGAGCACATGCGCCGTACGTACACCCGGATCTTCAATCGCTGCGGTCTGGAGTTCCGCGCGGTGGAGGCCGACACCGGGGCCATCGGCGGATCTCTGTCTCACGAGTTCCAGGTGCTCGCCCGTTCGGGGGAGGATCTCATCGTGAGCTGTGGGTCGTGTGACTACGCCGCGAACGTGGAGAAGGCCGAGGCGCGACCGCCCGAGGCCGAGACCTTCGACAGTGCCGCGCTCGCACGGGTTGCCACGCCCGGCACGAAGACGATCGAGGAGGTCTCCGTGTTCCGCGGTGAGCCGGCCGAGCGCTTCGTAAAGACGCTGATCTTCATGGCCGATGAGGCCGGCGTCGCGGCGCTCGTGCGTGGAGACGATCAGCTCAGCGAGACGAAGCTCAAGGCGGCGGTCGGCTGCGACGT
>SPBQ01000136.1 GCA_004525875.1 Myxococcales bacterium | reverse complement strand
GGAGACGAGAACGTCGAACTCCCCGTCGGTGTTGTCCTGCTCGACGCGCAAGGCCTGCAGCTTGCCGGCGTACTCGCGAATCTCTTCGGTCGTGTGCATCACGGAGATCCAGCCGTCGCAGCGAGCGGCGCGCCGCAGCGCCGCCCCCGAGAGACCTCCGACGTAGATCGGAATCATGCGCGCGGGCGCCGGGCTCATCTGCATTCGCGGGAAATCATAGTGCTTGCCGTGATACTCGACCATGCCGCCGCCCCAGAGCAGCCTGAGGATGTCGATCGCCTCGTCGGTGCGCTTGCCGCGCGTATGAAAGTCCTGGCCGACAACTTCGAACTCTTCCTTCATCCACCCGACACCGATGCCGAGCGCCACGCGATCGCCCGAGAGCACGGCGGCAGTGCGCACGGCCGTCGCCACGAGGATGGGGTTGCGAGCCGGCAGGATGAAGACGTTGGTCGTGAATCGGAGGCGCTCGGTCACCGCAGCCAGCGCGCCGATCGTCACCCAGGGATCGGGCCAGGGATTTGCCGCGTCCCAGTACGTCCCGCCGTCGGCGGTGTAGGGATACTTCGATTCCATCCTTTCCGGATGGATGACGTGATCGGAGAACGTGAGCGCATCCCAGCCGCACTCATCTGCAGCGCGGGCGATGGGGGTGAGATGAGCGGGGTCGCTGAACGAGGTGGCGATCGCGAACTTCATGGGGTCGCCGCGTTAAATCTCAGCACGCGCGCAAGCGCAACGCGGCACCTCCGTGCGTGCGCCAAGCGGGTCTCCGCTCGCTAGGATCACGCCGCGGCGCGGCAGGCGACGATCAGACCGTCACGCATCCAGCCAGCGAACCATTCCATCACGTCCGCCGGGCTCACCGGCATCTCGTCGTCGGCGGAGTCGAGATCAGCGATTGCGTCACCGAGCGAGGCTCCGGCGATCAGCGTCTCGAGCGCCGACGCTTCGCCCACCGGTGCCACGCGGCACACGACGCCGAATCCGCTGCGATGAACGAGAGCCGATTGCGGCCGATCGCGCAGGTCGACGTCGATCTCCTCGACCGCCACTTCGCGGACGTTCCACACGTCGACGATCGGCCAACGGGAATCAACGAACGCGAGATCGCTCCGGAACTCGAACACCGCCGCCTCCCACTGCTCGGGCGTCCACACTGCCAGCGGCGACGGGTCGAGCGGCACACCGAGCGTCGCATGGAACGCCGCCTGCACGGCCCACTCGAGTCGCGCCAGATCAGGGGCAAACCCGAATCGGTCCGCGATCTCATCGGTAACGAGGAAGCTCGGGAGATCTGTACCAACGTCCGCGAGGCTGTAGCTGCCGGCGGGAACCAAGGAACGGTAGCGATCGACGAGAGCCCTGAACCTCCCCTCTCCGATCACGTGGCGCAGTGCCGGGTACGCCTCACACAGAGCCTCGTGAATGCGCGCGGGGTAGCCGCCGACATAGGCGCCGAGCCTGAGCCGGGCTCGCCGGAGCTCCTCGATCGCGATCCATCGCTCGATCGCCGAATCCTCCCCGATGTCGTCGGTCGCGTGTCCCCGGTGCTCGAGAATCAGCGTCGCCATCCAGCGCTGAAGGTCGAGGAGGCCGGGTGGAGACGACACCGAGCTCACGCCCCTGCCCGCTCCATCGGACGCGCGCTCACCGCTCCCGCCGCGACCGCACGGGCCTTTGCCGATTCCTCGCATAACCGCTCGCACGTCGGCAGCTCGGCATCCCACTCGACGAGCGTCGGCACATCGCCGAAACGGTCGACCGAATGAGCATAGAGGGCCCAGACTTCTTCACACACCGGCGCACTGTGAGTGTCGAACAGGTAGTCCCCCGTGTCGGTGAAGCCGGCAAGGTGGAACTGCCCCACGCGCTCGACGGGGATTGCGTTGACATAGGCGTACGGGTCGAGGCCGTGGTTCGTGCAGGTGACGTGGATGTTATTGACGTCGAGGAGAATGCCGCAATCGGCCTTGACGGCCAGCGCCGCGAGGAACTCCGGCTCGGGGATCTGGGAGCAACGGTACTCTATATACGTCGATGCATTCTCCAGCAGGATGCGGCGTCCGAGGACGTCCTGTACTTGGCCCACGCGCTCGGCCACGTAGTCGAGGACCTCGGCCGTGTAGGGAACGGGCAGAAGATCGAACAGGCTGCGACCATCTACGCCGGTCCAGCACAGGTGGTCCGTCACCAGCTCAGGCTCGATGCGGTCGACGAGCTCGCGGAGAGTTGCGAGGTATCTGCGGTCGAGAGGATCGGCCGAGCCGATCGAGAGCGAGACTCCGTGCAGCGCCACCGGGCGATCACGCCGTACCGTCTCGAGCACGTGCAGGGGACGGCCCCCCGTGTCCATGTAGTTCTCGGTAACAACCTCGAACCAATCGACGGGGGGCCTTCCGCCCAGCACGTCATCGTAATGCTCGGGGCGCAGACCGACGCCGAAACCGAGCGAAGAGCGCTCGCGCGTCATCGTCATCGCCGGAGCATCGAAGGGCGGCTCAGCCCTTCTTGTCCTCTTCTTCCGGCGTGAGACGGCCGCCCTTGATCGCGAGGCACTTGTCCTTGTCGATCTTCAGATAGCCGTGGCCACCGCACGCGTTCTCGCCGGCGCAGGAGTGGCCCTTGCCGCCGCACTCCCCCGTGCCCTTGCACCTATTGATACCGTAGCACTTCACCTCCTCGGCAAGCGCATCACCCGGCAGAGCCACGCTCGCCGCGACGGTCAGCAAGCCGGCTGCGGCCGACGCCAGCAAGAGAGCACTCTTGTTTACTTTCTTCTTATCCATCTGGATTCTCCTTCTCGTCTGTTGATCCGATCCTCACTCAGTTCTCATCGACATTGGCTTCGACCTGCAACCGAATCGTCACCTCATCGCCGACGAGAACACCGCCCGTCTCGAGCTTCTCGTTCCACTCGAGCCCGAACGCCTTGCGGTCGAGCACGCCCGTCGCCGAGAAGCCGGCCTTCTTGTTGCCCCAGGGATCGCTTCCCTCGCCGAGGAACTCGACGTCGAGCACGATCGGCTTCTCGTTGCCGCGGATCTTCAGCGTACCGTGGAGCTTGCCCTTCTTCTTGTCCGTGCTGACGTCGGAGACCTTCGCGCCCGAGAACTCGATCAGCGGGTGCTCCTCGGCCGCGAAGAAATCGTTCGACAGGAGGTGCTTGTCGCGCTTCTCGTTGTTCGTATTGATGCTCTTGACCTCGATCGAGCCCTCGACCTCGGTCTTCTCCGGCTGGGCAGGATCGAACTCGATCTCGCCCTCGAATTTGTCGAATCGTCCCTCCACGGACGTGAAGAGATGGCGGACGCTGAATCCCACGGTCGTGTGGGTTGCGTCGACCTTGAACTCCTTCGCGGCGGCAGCCGCGGGCAATACCATCCCGACCGCCAGGACTGCGGCCGACCAGGTTCGAAATCCCATCTGATACGCTCCTTCGGATTGTTCGGAAATCGTGGGGCACCACGGCACGGTCTCGAGCACCCCCTGTAATGCTCGGCACCGTCTATTGCCTATTGCGGACGTTACTACGGCGTCTATTTCTGATCGTTACAGATTTCCGCGCGGCGGCAAACTAGCGCGTTGACGAGACCCCGGCCGCGCGCTCTGCCACCGGATACGCGGCGTCGGGCACCGGAGCTACCGCCCACGTGTCGTTAAGAGCCTCATCCAGCGATGCCCCTATCGCGATTTTCCGACGATTTTATCTGGGGCTTGGCGACGGATTGCTACCAGGTCGAGGGCTCCCCGCTGACCGACGGCGCCGGTCCGAGTATCTGGCACACGTTCGCCGACGCGCCGGGCAAGATCGAGCGCGGTGAGACCGGCGACGTCTCCTGCGATCAATACAATCGCTATCGCGAGGACATCGAGCTCATGCGAAACCTCGGCCTGGGCGCCTATCGGTTCCACATCGCCTGCCCGCGCGTGCTGCCCGAAGGCACCGGAGCGGTCAACGAGCCCTGGGTCTTCGCGTGGCTCGGCTACGGTGTCGGATTCCATGCGCCCGGCCGTGCCGAACCCGGCGCCGCACTGGCGGCCGGTCACAACGTACTGCGGGCGCACGGCGAGTGTGTCGGCCGGTTCCGGGAGATCGTCCCGAGCGGGGCGATCGGCACCACCCTCAGCGTGCTGTCCTGCATGCCCGACTCCGACGGCGACGCCAACCGCGTCGCCAGCGATCGCACCGCCGCGTTCAGCAACTACTGGTTCAGCGACCCGATCTGCTCCGGCTCCTACCCCGACGCGCGGTACGAGGAGTTCGGCGACGCCGTGCCGGCGATCTCGGAGGAGGAGCGCGCGATCATCACGGGGCCCATCGACTTCATCGGGCTCAACTACTACACGCGCAAGGTGGTTCCCACGACGATGACGGCTTCCTGGAGAGCCGTGCGCTGGCCCGTGAGGGACAGACTTCAGAGATGGGCTTCGAGGTCTACCCGGCGGCGCTGTACCAGGTTCTGCATGAGTTCGAGGATCGATACCGCCTGCCGCTCTACGTGACAGAGAATGGCTCGGCGTTCGACCTTTGTGGCTACATGGTCTGGAGCTGGATCGACAACTTCGAGTGGACGTTCGGCTACTCGAAGCGCTTCGGCGTGATCGCGTGCGACTTCGAGACCGGCGCGCGCATGACCAAGAGCAGCGGCGAGTGGCTGCGCCGCGTGATCGACGACAACAGCATCTGAACGGACCGCACGTCAGAACGCACCTTCCGCCTTTTTCCCGACCGGGTATGGCTGGCTCGCCGCCAGCCTCTTAGACTCGAATGCGACGTGCGCGACCGCCAGCGCTGCGCATGCTCTTGGCTCGTCTGGCCCGGCTCCGTCGTGCCGGGATTCGCTAAAAACAGACCATGGTACCGAAGCTTCTCGCAAAACGGGCCTGCCGCCGTCTCCGTCCATCCCAAGTTCTTTGCATCCTCTCGTTCCTGGCCTGCGCGAACGGCACGGCCTTCGCCGCGACGTACCACATCGATGCGACCGCCGGCGACGATGCGAACGCAGGTACGGATCGGTCGACAGCGTGGCAGAGCTGGGGAAAGCTCCTCGACGGGATCGATGCAGGGACCGTAGGCGCAGGAGATACCGTTCTCGTCCGCCCCGGTCGCTACCGCGCGCACGCGGGGCCGACGAGCTTCCCTCTTCCCTGGAAGGTCGAGGGCAACGCTGCGGCGACGATCGGCGGCGCCCCGGGCGCACCTTTGACGATCTCCGTCGACATCTTTTATCCCGGCGACGTGGAGATCACCGCAGCTTTGCCCGGTGGTTACTCGAGCGCGGCGCGGCAATGGACGACACCGTGGGCACCGGCGGCCCTCGACTGCACCGACGCCGGGATTCCGTGGTCGTGCTGTGCGGGCGTGAGCATCGGCTGCCCGTCCATCTACCGGACCGATGTCGACATGGTCGGCCGCAGCAAGGGGGTCGGCCCGGGTGCCTGCTTTCAGCCCGGCTCCGAGCCCGGTCGCGATCCGGTCATGTGGGAATCGCTCTATTCCGGCGAGGGCACGCCCGTAGACCTGCCGGCGTTCACGGCCGGCCGCGATCAGTGCTGGTTCTACATCGAGACCGAGTCCGACTGCCTCGCGGCCGGCGACCCCTGGCGCTGTTGTGAGGGACCGGCCACCGGTTCGACCTGCACGGAGAACGCGCGCGTGTACGCACGCACGTCAGCGGACGCCTCGCCGGCAATGCTCGCAACCCCACCGGAGTTCCCGGCCGGTGCGATCCTCGAGCTTGGCGACATCGGCGAGGTCACCCACGTCCGCCTCACCAACGCAGCCAACGGCCGACGGTTCCATCTGCGATGGGGGACGAGTGCGCTGCTGCGATTCAAGGCCGCCCACCACATCAACATCGAGGACTTCGAGCTCGGCTACAACTCGCGGATTCGCTCGAACAAGACCCTGGCCTTCGGCGCCGCCGCACGCAGCGGCTCGGGTTTTCCACGCAACACCCAGGGCTCGTCCTACCTCGTGTTCGTAACCGAGAACGCGACCACGCCCCAGCACCACTTCTCCTTCAAGCGTGGCATCGTCGAAAAGGGTCAGGGCGACGAGGCCTTCCACATCGGATCGCCGGTTCCGCAGATCGGCCAAACGCCCGCGACGTGCGCATCGGTGGTTGACTGCACCGAGACCGCCCTCGGCAATCCGGTGCTGTGCGCCGACCTCGCCGACTGCAACCAGGGCGGCCGGGCTTGCTGCTACTACGTGCCCGAGGACGACTTCGGGCTGAACGTCTACGAAGATCTAGAGATCCGCGACATCCCCTGGCAGATCGCCAATGGAGCAGATTTCTACGGCAACGGCGCCTACACGTGGCCGCCCTCACCCTACTCTCCCACCTGGGACGTGCCCTATGGTTCGCACTTCAGCCCGCTCGGCGGAGGCGGACAGACGCCGGGCGGGCTGAAGTGCGAACCATAGGGCACGTCCCAGGTGGGAGAGTAGGGTGAGGG
>SPBQ01000293.1 GCA_004525875.1 Myxococcales bacterium | reverse complement strand
CAATCAAAACCTGAAAGTCCGCCGATCTGATGGACGCCTGGACGCCGATCTGTGAGGGTCCCTCTCGGGGGCAATGGCATGAGCATCGAAGAAGCTTCTCCCTATCCGCGCGAGTTCAGAGGCTATGGTGGGGATCCACCGCATCCTCGCGGTGGACTCGTCGCGTGGTTGCTGCCGAGCGTCTACATCAGAGCTGTAATCTCCATGTGCTCGAGCACGGCGCCGCTAGCCTACCTTCCGTGCGAGCTCGGCGTACTGGTCGAGCAGCGGCAGCAGGTCCTTTGCTCCAACAGGGAATCCGAAGAACAGCGCTCTGCTGAACCCGGCGTCGCGTAGTCTGGCGAGCTGGTCGGGGTCGTTCGGCGCGACGTAGACCGACACTTCCATCGAGTCCGGGTCGCGACCGGCCTCGGTCGCCATCTTGCGGAATGTCGCCATGTCGTCGATGAGATCGGTGTCGCCGCGGCCCGAGAGCGGGATCCAGCCGTCGCCGTAACGAAGCGCGCGCTTGATGCCCCACGGAGCGGCACCGCCGACGTGGATCGGTGGATGCGGTTTCTGCGCGGGCTTCGGCCACGAGAACACCTCGTCGAAGTCGACGAACTCGCCGTGGTAGGCGGCCTTCTCCTCGGTCCACACCGCCTTCATTGCCTCGATGCGTTCGCGCATCACCTTCCAGCGACGCTCGAACGGGAAATCGTAGTGGTTCGCGAGCTCCTCGCGATTCCAGCCGCCGCCGACGCCGAACAGAAAGCGCCCGTCGCTCATCTGGTCGAGCGTGGCGATCTCCTTGGCCAGCACCAGCGGATCGTGCTGGGCAATCAGCGAGATGCCGGTGCCGATCTTGAGCTTCGTGGTCGCCGTCGCGGCTGCGGCGAGCACGAGCAGCGGGGCGTAGACGTCGTAGTACATCTTCGGCAGCTCGGCTCCGCCGGGCCATGGCGATTCGCGCGAGCAGGGGATGTGCGTGTGCTCTGCCACCCACAGCGATTCGAACCCCCGCTCCTCCAGCGCTCGGCCGAGCTCGGCCGGCTGCATCGAGTACTCGGTCGGGAAGATACAGATTCCATAGTCCATTCGATGTTCTCCTGTTCTCTCAAGCCCGGCTCGTCGAGTTCGCGGCCTCATCGCTCGTGCTCGCCTGAAGGTCGGGGTGCTCGTCACCGATTGCGTATACGATACGATCGGGTCTCACCACGACCATCTCGTGCTGGAGCAACACTCCGAGTATCGCGCCCTCGGGCTCGGGGACCCAGACGAAGGCCGCACCGAGATCCTCCCAGTACCGCCGGCTCTGCTCGCTCAACCGCTGGCGTGGATCGAGCTTCGAGACGACGGCCCAGCGCGGGCCGACGATGTCGTCGAACGAGCCACGGCGGTCGTCGGTTGCAGCCGCGCACTGCGGAATCGGCCGGCCGATCCATTCGCTTTCCTGCTGCGCGAGGAGCCCGGTCGACAGGTGTGGCAGCTGAGCGCTCCCCCCGTAGGCGTACGCTTGTAGATCGGCGGGCGGCTCGGGGCCGCCAACGGCCATCTGCGCGTAGGCGTCGATGAGCATTCCCGTCTTCACGGAGTGCTCGACCATCGCGATCGCCATCGGTCGCCGCTCCTCGGTGTAGGTGTCGAGCAGCGCGTCGCCGGCAAGACCGTGGGTAACGTGGGCGAGCTTCCAGATCAGGTTGTCGACGTCTCGCATGCCGCTGCACAATCCCTGGCCCATGAACGGAGGCGTCTGATGAGCTGCGTCGCCCGCGAGGAAGATTCGACCGCGGCGGAACGTGTCGGCGATCGTCGCGTGGAAGCGGTAGACCACTGCGCGCAGGATTTCTCCGTTCGTGCGTGACATCCACGGTGCGAGCAGCGACCACACGCGCTCGCGATCTTCCATCTCCTCGCGTGTCTCGCCGTCACGCAGCTGGAACTCCCAGCGGTGCATCCCCAGCGGCAGCGGGATCACCGTGGTCGGTCGGGCCGGATCGCACACCTGCGTCATGAGCGGTGGAAGCTCGACGTCACCGGTGATCGCGACGTCGACCACGAGCCACTCGTGATCGTAGCCGAGGCTGTCCCAGGAGACGCCGCACGACTTGCGGACGAGACTTGCGGCGCCATCGCAGCCGAGCAGCCAGCGCGCCCGCACCGTTCTCGTGTCGCCGCGGGCGAGGTTGCGAACGACGAGAGAGACGTGATCGTGGGTCTGGACGATCTCGAGCACCTCGTGCGAGACGTGCAGCTCGATCCCGGCGTGGTTGGCGAGTCGTAAGCGAACGGCGCGCTCGAGGTCGGGCTGATGGAATCCGCGGATGAACGGATAGCCGCTGGCGGTGACGAAGCCGGGTGGTAGCTCGATGCCGTTGATTCGCGTGCCGTCGGCGTCGACGAACTCGGCGCCGACATGCTCGCACATCGAGGGCAGCGCGGTTTCCAGAACACCGGCGTTGTCGAGGATGCGCTGCACGTCGTCCCACATCCCGACCGCGCGCGGCAGCTCGTACACGTCCGGCTCACGATCGAACGCGACAGCGGTGAGGCCATGGACGCCGCATAGCTTGGCGGCTACGGCGCCGGCGGGACCGGCTCCGACAATGGCGACGTCGGCGACGTTGGCAACATCGGGCAGATCGTCAAGGTCGCTCACTTCTAGCGCTCGCGCACCACGCAGCGATTCGTCATCGTGCCGAGACCCTCGATCGTGGTCGTAACGACGTCGCCGGGCTGGAGGAACGTGCCCGTCATGACTCCGACGCCCGAAGGGGTGCCGGTGAAGATGAGATCGCCGGGCTCGAGCGTGCAGATGCCCGAGATGTAGGCGACCAGCGCGGGGATGTCGAAGATCAGGTCGTTGGTACGCGCGTCCTGTCGTCGCTCCCCGTTGACGTCGCAAGTGATGGCCAGATCGCTCGGGTCGTCGAGCTGATCGAGCGAGACGATGCACGGTCCGATCGGGCCGTAGGTGTCGAACGACTTGCCGAGATCGAAGTGGGGTGGCTTGCTGGCGAACTGCGTCGTGCGCTCGGAGACGTCCTGCCCACAGGTGAGCCCTGCGATGTGCTCCCACGCCTGGCCGGCCGCAATGTCGCGCGCGTGCGTGCCCATGACGACGACCAGCTCGGCCTCCCAGTCGGTCGTCGGACCGAACACGATGATGTCGTCCGTCGGCCCGGTGAGGCAGCTCGGAAACTTGGTGAAGACCAGCGGAGCGGGCGGAATGTCCATGCCCGATTCCTCGGCGTGCGATCGATAGTTGAGGCCGATGCCGAACACCTTCTGCGGCCGCGGAACGCAAAGTCCGAACGCGGCGCCGTCGAGCGCGCCGTCGGGCGTGTCGCCGAGGCCGGCCGCGACGTCATGCAGCTCGCGGTAGCGGGCGAGCGCTTCCATCGGGTCGGCCGAGAAGCTGCCGCCCCCGTGGCGCTCCAGATCGTAGACGCCGTCGCTCGTCGCCAGGACGGCGCGCTCGTTGATCGTTGCCAGACGAAATGCCATGTCGCCTCTCCTTGTTCTTCGGCTGTTCTTGGATCGCCGTTCTTCGGTTTCTAGTTCTCGCCGGGATCGGCCGGCAGCGTTGGCAGCGGGCGGTGTGCGATATCTTCGGCCTCGTCCGCGTCGAGCCCCAGCATGCGAAGCAGATGCTCGACGGCGTCATCGAGGTCACGATCGTCGAGCCGGCCGTCGACGCGCGCGCGCAGCACGGCGATGAACGCTCCCGACACGAGCAACGGCATGACGTTCGGGTTCTGGACCCGAAAGCGCCCGGCTTTGATGGCCCGCGTCGCATCGCGCATCCCACTCTCGCCCATGCCCTCGTAGAGCCGCTCGTGTGGCAAGCCCGAGTGCAGCACGAACCAACGGCACAACGGGTCGGCGCTGATCTCGCGCAAGCCATGGCGAATGCCGGTGGCCATCATCTCCGCGGGATCCTCGATCTTCTCGACCAGGCGGTCGATTCGCCGGTTGAGCGTCCTGGTGCGTGTGCGCGCGATCGGGACCAGCACCTCGTGCTTGCCGTCGAAGTGGTGGTAGAAGCTGCGGCGCGCGATGTCGGCGGTCGTGGTGATATCGTCGATCGTGACTCCGTCGACGCCGCGCTCGGCGAAGAGCTCTTCGGCCGCCTGCAGGATTCGCTGCCGAACCACGGCCCGACGCCGGGCGACCCGCCCCTCGGGTGCTGACCCTGCGCCCTCGCCCGATCCTTCCCCCGCTTCCACGCTGAGCATCCTTTTACTTACTTTCCTCCAGACCGGGCCGTGTTT
>SPBQ01000191.1 GCA_004525875.1 Myxococcales bacterium | reverse complement strand
GTTGCAGGAGAGCGAGACCATCTCCGCCGCCACCACGATCGGCACACCGCTGATCAGCCGCAAGCCCCACTCGCCGGCGGCGGCCTCGAAGCTCGCCCGCCGCTGTTCGCCGAGCGTGGCGCCCGGCGCCGGCGACAGCGGATCGGCCGGCGCCCCGGAGTAGAACCCGTCGCCACCGTTGAAGAAGTCGACCACGACAGTGACGGCGGCCGCGGGCGAGGCGAGAAGGGAGAGCACCGTCGCGAGCGCGGCACATCTCGACGCGAGGCGTGCGCCCATCATCTGCACCGACCCTTCATCTCGCCGACGCACCCTCGGCACTCCGAGGCGTGGCGCAGCCGACCGAAAGCTCGCCGTCCACCGAGAGCGTGGCCGTGGCCATGTGATGGAAGCGACCGTCGAGATTCACGGAGATGCCGTTACCGGCCGACCGACGCACCGAGAGTCCCTCCTCCGACATGCTCAGTATCCGCGCCTCCTCCGGTCGCAAGCGTAGCCCGCCGCCCGGCGGCGGCGCGGCCGTCACCGCTCCGGTGCGCGAGTCGAGATAGAGAGCCGCGGCCTCTCCAGCCGCCGGTGCGAGGCGGTCCTGGGCACGTGCGTCGGTGGAGATCCAGACGGCGGAGGCGAACAGCGCGGCCACCGCGGCGGTCATCCATGCGCGAGTCGAACAGGATGCGATCAAGTCGAGTCTCCTGGCAACGAACAGTAGGGAAACCGAGCGCGAGCGAGAGCAGGATCAGAATAGGAACAACGCACGCTGGTGGCCAGAGCCATTTTTAGACGCCCGGACGAACGTCCGCCCCCGAACGGGTGGTCTGCGCGCGGCTCACGAGCACCACCAGCGCGGGTCCGATCACGATATCCGAAAGACACGCCACGGCCAGCGCGAACGCTGTAACGATTCCGAAGTTGCGCGCATTGAGCATGTACCCCGTCGTGTAGAGCAGAAAGCCCGCGCAAAGAATCGCCGTCGTGAAGAACAGGGCCTGACCGGTCGTGGCCAGCGTGATTCGTACGGCGTCGACGGCATCGCCGCTGCGCGCGTACTCGCGGCGAAACCCGTACATGAAGTGAATCGTGTCGTCGACGGCCAGGCCCAGCGCGATGCTTCCGGTCAGCAGCGAGAAAGCATCCAGAGGCATGCCCGTCCAGCCCATGAGCCCAAGCGCGGCTACGATGGGAATGATATTGGGAATCATCGAGATCGCACCGAGCCGGAAGCTGCCGAGCAGGATCATCATCAGCGGCGCCACGGCTGCAAACGCAAAGATGTAGGAGCGGATCATGCTGTCGACGACCGCGGAGAACGTGCGCGTGAGCAGCGCCGCTCGACCGGTCGGCACGACACGCACGTCGCCGCCGACGCGTTCGCGCTGCTCGCCGATGAGCCCATCGATAAACCCGCCGTAGGACATCGCATCGGCCCACGGAAGGCGCAGCGTCATGCGCGCAGTCGTATACTCGTAGTCGACCAGATCCTCGAGATCATCGTTGCCGCTGAGCTCGAACAGGAGCAGTTCCTGCGCGACGAGATCACGCTCCGACGGCAGTGCATAGAAGGCGGGATCGTCGTCGTTCAGCGCCCGATGGATCTCTTTGAGCAGATCGGTCAACGCGATCGTCTTGGCCACGCGCAGCTGCGCACGCGAGTCGGCCCCCTGCCCCTCCCTCCATCGATCGGCGTAGCCACCGTTCGCCGCCGCGACGGCATCCAGTGCGCTCAGAAACTCCGGGTCCTTCACGCCGTCGATCTCGTCGGTCTCGAACAGCACCTCCAGCGCGACCACGCCTCCGAGCGTCTCGTTGAGCGTATCCGTGGCCTCGCGGAAGGCATCTCCGGGCGGAAACCAGCGAACGGGATCGTGCGAGAACTCGACTTGCACGAGACCCGTAAGCGCCACGACCATCGCCACGGCCGCAGCGATCAGCACCGGTCTCGGATAGCGCGCCGAGAGCGTCCCGAGAGCAACGACCGCGCGGTCGAGCCACGCCAGGCGCCGGTGCGCCGGCAGCGACCGCTCCGGCAACAGGATCAGGAGTGCCGGCAACACGGTCACCGTCAACACGAACGCGATCATCACGCCCACGGGCAGCACGATTCCCACGTTCGCCACCGGCGCGAGGGCCGCGGACAGGAAGGAGAGCAGCGCAGCGGCCGTGGTAAGGCTGGTCATGAGCAGCACCGGCCCGGCGTGCTCGAAGGCCGCCGGCAAGGCCTGCTCGCGCGGCGCGCCGGCGCGCCGATGCTGGTAGTAGATCGCCAGGAGGTGGACGGAGTCGCCGACGCCAATCGCGAGCAGCGAGAGGGGGACGATCTGCGTCGGCACCTGGTAGGGAATCGCCAGGTGCGCCATCAAACCGATCGTCGAGACCAGGCTGAGCACGATCACCGTGAGCGGTAGCAGCACCGCACGCAGCTTCCCGAACAACAGGAACAGCAGCGCCCCCATCACCAGCAGCGCCCGGCTCACCAGCGTCGGCAGATCCTGGATCATCCGGTAGGCGATCCGGTCGGCCATCAACGGCACGCCCGCCGCATGCGGGCGAAAGTCGTCGCCAGTGTGATCGCCGATGATACGCTCGATGACTTCAACCACCTCACGCTGTTCGGGGCCCGTGAGGTAGCGCAGAACGGGGACGCCGCTCTCGTCCACGCCGTCCTGGACGAACGCCTCGAGATCAATGAGCACCGTCGTCAGCTTCGCGTCGGCGGTGACGATATTGTCGATGTACAGCGGATTGCCCAGCGCACGACGCCTGAGCTCGACGAGCTCCTGGGGCGTGCGCGGCGCGCGCTCCATGAAGTCCTCGACGATGAGCTGACCGTCCTCTCCGCGGCTCCAGCGCGCGTTGACCAGGCTCGTGATCTCGTCAACGTGCGGCACCCGGCTCTCCAGCGCCCGGTGAAAGGCGCGCAGCCGCTCGAGGAACCCGAACGTGAAGACATCGGTGGTCTCGATGCCGATGACGATGAAGTCGTCGCGCCCGAATCGCTCGCGGAAGCGGTCGTACGTGACGAGGGTCGGATCATCCGCACGGAGAAAGCCCTCGGTGCTGGTATCGACCTCGAGCTCGGGAATCCGCGAGCCGAGCGCGGCAACGGTCACCAGGGCGATCAGCAGAACGGGCCACGGCCGGGCGACCACCGTGGCGCCCCATCGGCCGAAAAGTCTCGCGAACCCCTCCCGCATGTCCAACTCGCTTCGTCCGCCTCCGAGCGGCTCTCGATCGAAATGGTCGGCCCCGCCGATCGTCTAGCCCGGACTATTCATGAAGCAGTCCGCTACGACGAGCGTTCATGAATCGTCCGGGCTCGCGCAGCGCCGCTGCGGTTGTGCGGTGTGAAACGTGGTCGCTGTGATAGGGAGGGGCGCGATCGGCCCGGTCGGCGCCACCGGTCCTCGCGCCACGCGCCTTGCGCGCACGTGTTCGAGGAACTTCCAGACCGAGCGTACGGTGTGCTCGGTCCTAATCGAATGGAACACGTCGAACGCGTGCTGCCCACCCGGCAGCTCCGCGTATGCGACCGGCGCTTGCGACACGCCACGCAGCGCCCGCACGAACGCGCGCGCGTCCTCGACGAACGCTAGCGTGTCGTGTGTGCCGTGAATCACGTAGAACGGAGGGGCTTCGGGCCCGATCTGATCGATCGGCGAGGCGAGGCGCCAGCGCTCGGCTTCGGCCTGCGGTGAGCACTTCAGAACGTAGCGCTCGAGAACGTCGGCCATGCGGTTGTCGGGATCGGCCCCGTGACGCGAGAGGAAGTCGTAGACGCCGTAGAACGGAACGCAAGCCGCCACCGACGTGTCGACGTCTTCGAAACCCGGCTGGTACTCGGGCCGGTTCGCCGTGAGCGCCACCATCGACGACAGGTGTCCGCCCGCCGAGCCGCCCGTGACGACCACCAGATCCGGGTCGGCGCCGTGGGCCGCCCCATTCTCCCGAATCCAGGCCAGCGCTCGCTTGCAGTCGATGAGATGCTCGGGCCAGGTTGCGGAAGGGCTCAGTCGGTAGTTGATGGCGACGCAGCACCAGCCGCGCGCGGCAAGGTAGCGCATCAGCGGCCCGCCCTGCTCCTCCTTGTTGCCGATCATCCAACCGCCACCGTGGATCTGCAGCAGTGTCGGACACGGGCCGTCGCTAAAACGCGGGTGGTACACGTCCAGCAGGTTCCTCTTGCCGGCCTCACCATAGGCAATCCCACGCGTCACCTCGACGTCGGGATGGCGCATGCGAAACGGTAACATGAGCTGTTCGACGGGAATCGACTGCTCGGCCGGCGCGTCCTGCGTCGACACCGACGGGCCGTAGTCGCGCCCCAGGCTCTCGCGAAGCGCGATCTCGGTCACGTCGCCTGCCGCTCTCGCCCGCTGCACGACCACACCGAAACCCAGCCAAGAAACCACCGTGATCGCCAGGCCGGCGATCCCGGCCGGCGCCTCGAACGCACCGGCCATCGCGAACCCGACGGTGGCCGCGGCCTGCCACACGATGTGATGGATCGCGAGCTCGCCAGCCAGCCACGCGCCGAAGAAGTACGGGATCGCGAACCATCCGATTCGTCGCGCCGGCACCAACGCCGCGCACGTGAACCCCAGGCCGACGATGCTTACCGCCAGATAGATCCAGGAAGCCGAGTCGGACCCGTCACCCATGCTCCATCCCGTTGCTGCGCATGTTCCGCATGTTCTGCGGGCTCGACCATCCCCGACTCGATCATCGCGTCATCGAGAAGCTCGCGCACGTCCCGCTCGATCAGGAACGATACGTGCGTGCCCTGATACCATACAATGCGCGGCCGCTCCCAGTGCTCCCACAGAGCCTGTGCCGCTCCGGGCGGCGCCAGCCGGTCGGCCACACCGGCGAAGATGTATCGGCGCTCGCGCGGGATCATCGGTGTCATCGCCAGCGGAGAAACCACCGTGAGCAACCGTCGTGTGTCGGCCCAGGACCGCTCCATGCGCGCAGACTCGACCCCATCCTCCGCCGGCGTGTGCATGCGGAACAGGTCGACGAAGTCGGATGACGGGATGCCGGCAACCGCGCAGGCCAGATCGGGCACGAGCGCCGAGAGCAGTGCCGTCGTGTAGCCGCCGAGCGACAGGCCGTGCACAGCTACGCGGTCAGCCCCCTGCCGACGGATCCAGCCGATGAGACGACGCAGATCCCACATCGCCTGAGCCTCGCCGTGAACCAGGTTGGCCACGCCGCCCGTGAACAGCTCGCTGCCGTACCCCGCCACACCCACGCGCCGCGGTCCGTGCAGCGGCATCACGTAGGACAAGACGTTCAGGCCGAGCCGCGAGTGCAGGTAG
>SPBQ01000013.1 GCA_004525875.1 Myxococcales bacterium | reverse complement strand
TCTACATCCGCGTGAACCCGGACCGCTACTAGCCGCCGGAGGCGACGTCATCCAATGGTAGACACGGCTAGATCGCGAAGCTATCTAGCCGCCGGAGGCAGAGTCGGCCACATGAACCTGGAAACGCAATCGGTCCGCTTCTACTTCGACTACATCTCGTCGAACGCGTACCTCGCCTGGAAGGTACTCCCGCGGCTCGCCGCCCGGCACTGGTTCACGCTCGAGCCGGTTCCCGTGCTGTTCGCCGGGCTGCTCGATGCCCACGGACAGATGGGCCCGGCCGAGCTTCCGGCCAAAGCCCTGTGGATGTGGAAGAACAACCTGCGCAAGGCAGCGTTGCTCGGCGTTCAGCTCAACGTGCCGGCGTTCCATCCCTTCAACCCCCTGCTCTCGCTTCGTGTGAGCTCCCTCGACATGCCCGAGGCCGACCGCACCGCGCTCCTCGACGCGCTGTTCGATGCAGTCTGGGTGGACGGCCTGCACGTCAGTGAAGCCGATGTCGTGCGAGACGTAGCGGATCGCATCGGGCTGCCAGGTACACGCCTGGTCGAGCAGGCCCAGCAGCCCGAGGCAAAGTCACGGCTTCGTGGCCAGACCGACGCCGCCATCGCAGCCGGTGTGTTCGGCGTCCCGACCATGATCGTCGACGGAGAGCTGTTCTGGGGCTACGACGATCTCCCGTACTTCGAGCACTGCGTGGCCGGCACCGACCCCCTCGATCCCGACGCCGTCCCGACCGCCGAGACCGCACCGCGGCCGTCCTCGGTTCGCAGGCAGGTCCGCTCGTGATCGCTCGCTGCCTTTGCGGGGGAATCGAGGCCGAACTGACCCCACCCACCCTCGAGTCGGCGCACTGCCATTGCGACTACTGCCGGCGCGCACACGGCGCCGCCTTCGTAACCTGGCTCCTCGTGCCCGAGGCGCAGTTCCGGCTGACCCGCGGCGAGCAGGAACTGCGCTGGTACCGGTCGTCCGAGCAATCGCGCCGGGCGTTTTGCCCCACGTGCGGCTCGTCGATGCTGTTCATGTCGGAGCTCTGCCCAGGCGAGGTCCACGTCGCCCGCGCGCTCGTCGAGGGCGACGTCGATCACGAACCCGCCGCGCACTGCTTCAGCGATCAGAAGGTTCCGTGGGCGTCGGTGGACGACGACCTGCCCGACCTCGACAGCGACAGCGAGCTGCTCGCGCACTACAAGAAGGTCCATCCCTGCTGAGGCGTGGAGGCGACGAAAGGAGGCCGTTCATGCTCAAGATGAAACCGGACTGCGAGAAGTGCGCGGTCGCGCTCGGAGCGGCCGCGAGTGCCTTCATCTGTTCGTACGAGTGCACGTTCTGTGAGAACTGCACGCAGGAGATGAGTAACGTCTGCCCGAACTGCGGCGGCGAGCTCGTACGACGCCCGGCCCGCGAGCGTGGACCGGTCGACGTGGTAACCTCACAGGTCAAGCAGCGCATGTCGCGGTTGTTCGGCCGTGACGCCTGATCCGGGTCGCCGGTAGCGAGCACGAAGGAGAAGAGACCTGCCATGTCGGAACACCACGCCACGGTCGCCTGGGAGCGAGGAACCGCCGACTTCACCTACGACGTCTACTCGCGCAACCACGAATGGGCGTTCGACGGCGAGACGCGAGTGGCCGCTTCGGCCGCGCCGGACTTCCTTGGAGAGCCGGATCGGGTCGATCCCGAGCAAGCGTTCGTTGCCGCCATCTCGAGCTGCCACATGTTGACGTTCCTGGCGATCGCCGCACGCAAGCGACATACCGTCGACAGCTACCGCGACGCCGCCGTCGGCTACCTGGAAAAGAACGCCGAGGGCAAGCTCGCCGTCACGCGCGTCTTGCTCCGGCCCCGCATCGTCTGGGCCGACGACGCACCCGCGCGTGAGGATCTCGACAGGATTCACGAGCTCGCCCACGAAAACTGCTGCATCGCGAACTCGGTCCGCACCGAGATCCGCGTCGAGCACGCCGACGACTGAGGATCGGCGACGCTGAAGGAGGACCGATGTCGATAGCCAGCCTGGGCCTCATCCTCGTGGCAATCCTGGTGGGCGCGTTGCCACCGCTGCAGGCGGGCATCAACGCCACCATCGCTGGATACCATGGCCATCCACTGTGGGGCGCGCTCACCAACACGGTGGTCGCGAGCCTGGCGCTGCTCGGCCTTATCGTGCTGCTCCGCGTACCGGGCTCCGACCTGCGTGCGGTCGCCGGCGCGCCCGCATGGAGCTGGGCGGGCGGCCTCATGGGAGCGGCGATGGTGCTCAGCGCGATCATCCTCGCACCGCGCCTCGGCGCGGCCGCGTTCGTGTCGGCGATGGTCGTCGGCACGATGACGGCCTCCGTGCTGATCGATCATTTCGGAGTCGTGGGTTTCCGACCCCACCCGATCAGCCTGCAACGCATCATCGGCGGCGCACTGGTGGTTCTAGGCATGATTCTCGTCCAGACCGACTGAGCCGGTGACGGACGCGCCTGCTCCCGCAGATCCTCGTTGATACGATGAGCGAAGATACCGCCCCCACGATCACGCACAGCGGACACTGCCACTGCGGCGCGGTTCGCTTCGAGGTGGATGCGCCCGCGCGGATCGAGGTGCTCAACTGCAACTGCTCGATCTGTTCCATGACCGGGTACCAGCACCTGGTCGTGACGGCCGCGGCGCTACGCGTACTGGCGGGTGAGGACCTGCTCACCACCTACACATTCAACACAAACGCTGCCAGGCACACGTTCTGTTCGCGTTGCGGGATCAAGCCGTTCTACGTCCCGCGATCGCACCCCGACGGCTTCAGCGTCAACCTCCGATGCCTGGACCCCGCAACGATCGAATCGATCGAGTCGCGCGACTTCGACGGCCGCAACTGGGAACAGTCGATCTCCTCGCTCGCGCCGCTCTCGAAGAAAGGCTGACATGAACGAGCACCCCAACGCGAAGCGCATCCGAGACCTCTTCGACGCATTCCGCAGCGGCGATGTCACCGCCATCGAGAACGCCATGGCGGCGGACGCCGTCTGGCACTTTCCCGGACGGGCCGGTCGGCTGGCCGGCTCCCATCGCGGGCGCGAGGCGATCTTCGCGTTTCTGGGCCGTGTCATGGAGCTCACCGACGGAACGTTCGCTCTGGAGCTCGAGGATGTCGTCGCCGGCGACGAGCGCGCCGTGGCCGTGTTCCGCGGGCATGGCACGCGCGCGGGCAAGACGCTGAACAACCCGACCTGCCTCGTCGTACGCCTGAAGGACGGAAAGGCGACGGAGATCCACGAGTTCGTGTGGAATCTGTTCGAGGTGGACGATTTCTGGTCGTGAACGGCCCGCTCTTGCATTCTCGCGGGGATCGGAACACGACGCACCTGTCCGGGCGGCGGCGGCATCCGCGCCCGATGCGACGTTCTAAGGAGGTAGTGGGAAACGATGTCGAACACGCAACGATGGAGCTGGAAGCGCGCGGCGCTGGCCCTGATGTGCGCGGCTCTGGCGGGCGGCTGCACGAGCGAGACGGAACAGGAGAACGCGACGTACGCCGACGAGGAATTCGTCGAAGCCTGCCTGTCCGTCGGCAACCTCGAGCGGGAGATCTGCGAGTGCACCGCCGAGAAAGCCAAGGACGAGCTGACGCCGAACGCTCGCGCGTTCGTGATCGCCAGCCTCACCAACGATCGCGAGGAGATCCAGCGGCTGCGCGACGAGCTCGACATGCAGGACGCGCTCACCGCCGGAAAGTTCATGGCCAAGGCCCCCGGCGACTGCGCGGAGGAGCTCCAGTAGCGGAGCGACCGATCGGCACGAACCTTTGCACATCGCCTCCCGAAAGTGCCCGAGCTGCACGGCCGGCTTCTCACCGACGACGCGCCGGTGCCCGATCTGCGGCGCGCGGCTGATATCGTCGGCCGATGCCCCGGCGACAGCCACGCGGACCGAGCGCGCCAGGACCGCGGTGCGCGGGCGCGGCGAGCCGCCGGCAACGGACAGTGAGTACGCGGAGATCGTCGTGCTACGCGAGGCGCCGGTCGCGTGGGCTCGCGAGCTGGCCGCCGCACTCGACTTCCACGGGATCCCCTACAACCTCGAGCCCTCGCCGGGCGGGCGAGCCGGAGACCCTTCCTGCCGCATCCTGGTGGCGCACAGCGACCTGCCGCGGGCCATGGCCGCCGACGACGCCGTCTACGCGCACCAGGTACCGCAGACCGAGCGAGAGGACGAGGAGCCGGTGGAGCTCGTGGGCAGACGTGCGTCGCTGCTCCGCACCGCGGCGTTTATCCTGGCGATGCTCCTGTTCTACGTGGTTCGCGCACTGTTCGGTGATTGAGTGCCGGAGCCGGCCCGCAACGGCGCACCTTTATTCATGAAGAGTAAGGAACGAACAGCAAGTCTCCCCTTGAGGCTTCATCACGCTCCTCGTCATGCTAGGCTTTTTTGCCCATGCGCCGTTCGGCCGTGAACGGCGCGCTTGCCCGGACGCCGGGGCGAAGCGATCCAGGGAGGATGTGGTTTGGCTATAGCAACGGATGCGTTCACCACACACGACGGTAACCAAGAGATGGACCGGAACATCGAGGCGAAGGGGTGGCACATCGTGTGCGTCCCGGAGACGCCGGCTTCGCCCGGCTGGGCATTCACGGTCGGGCTGCATCGCAGTCACTGCCACCCGGAGATCGTCATCGTCGGGCTTCCCATCGAGACGATGGAAGCGATCCTCGAAGGGCTCGCTTCCGACGTCACTCATGGCGCCTACTACGATGTCGGTGCGTCATCGGCGGGCGTGCTCGAGGATCTCACGTGTGAGTTCCGACCCGTCGATCGCCTGCGTTACGACCGGTACCTCGCGACAGCACTTCGCTACTACGGCGACGACGAGTTCCCCGCCGTTCAGTGCGTGTGGCCCGACTCGAACAACCATCTGCCCGGCGAGCGGGGCGCCGAGCCGGAGCTGGCCGAGCTGCAACCGCTGCTACACGCACGGTCCGGGCCCGGCCACGACGGAGCCGGCCCGTCCGGTATGACGGGCCAGCGCATGCGCTGATCGACACTGGACTCACACCCGGTGGCGGCTTATCCGTACGTGGAGCGACCGCGCACGAATGGAGCAAGCCGATGACCATCGAACATCTGGGCCCGGATGCAGGGACTGACAGCATCGCCGCGGCGCTCGAACGCGACGGGGCCGCGATCATCGACAACCTGGTGGACGCGGCCGTGCTCGACAAGATTCACGCGGAGCTCGCGCCTCACATCGAGGCGACCGCAGGCGGCGTCGATGACTTCTCCGGTCGCAACACCCGACGCACCGGCGCCCTGATCGCGCGCTCGGAAACGTGTCGCGAGCTGATCATGCATCCGCGCGTGCGCGACACCGTCGCGCGCGTGCTCTCGCACGCGACCAGCTACCAACTCCACCTGACGCAGGTGATCACGATCGGGCTCGGCTCGCAGAGCCAGCTCATCCACAGGGATCAGTGGGCATTCGACTTCTTCCCGTTTCCGCAGGGCTACGAGGTCCAGTGCAACACGATCTGGGCGATGAGCGACTTCACCGAGGAGAACGGTGCCACTCGCCTCGTCCCCGGCAGCACTCGCTTCGACGACGGGCTGGAATTCGAGCAGTCCGACACGGTGCCCGCCGAAATGACGCAGGGCTCGGTCCTGCTCTACACCGGCAGTGTCTACCATGGCGGCGGCGCGAACCGGTCGGACGAGACACGCTACGGCATCAACGTGACGTACAACGTCTCGTGGCTACGCCAGGAGGAAAACCAGTACCTCTCCGTGCCGCTCGAGATCGCCCGGACACTGCCGGAAGAGCTTCTCCGTCTGATGGGCTACGCCCGCGGCGCCTACGCGCTGGGCTACATCGACGATCTGCGCGACCCGATCGCGGTGGTCCGGCCGGAGCTCGCGACCACCGGCCTCGGCGATCTCGAGATTGCCGAGCTGCAGGCGGGCTTCCCGAAACGGGATAAAGGCTGACGCCCGCCCCTCACTTCAAGCGGCCGGCGGCGTCACGGAGCTCCGGGCTTCGAACGCTCGCGCGGCCGTCGCCGAACTGCGCATCGCGCTCCTTGAACGCCTGGCGCAGCCCCAGCTCGCTCACACGACGGAAGTACTCGGCCGTGCCCGGCGCAAGATGCGCGCGCGCGTCGTTCTCGGCCGCGAGTCGCTGGAGCGTACGCGCCCCCATCAACTCGAGGCCGAGGTTCACGATGCGCTTGTTGGCGGCGAGCAGGTGATGGTCGATCAGGGAGAGGCGATCGAGAAGCTGCTCCACCTCCGCCTCGAGCAGATCCGCAGGCACCGACTTCATCACCAGGCCGATCTCGGCTGCGTCACGTCCACTGAGGGTGTCGCCGGTCAGTAGTAGCCGCTTCGTCCACTGCGGCCCCGCGTGGTAGAGCCACATTTGCGCTGGCGGCGAGCCAAGGTCGCGCACCGGCGGGAAGCCGATGTTCGCATCGTCGGCTGCGATGAGCATGTCGCAGTAGAGCGCGATCACCGTGCCACCGGCCAGGCAGTGGCCGTGGATCTGCGCGATCACCGGCTTGTGCATGTCGAACGGTGCGATGTCCAGGCGCTGGCCGCGCTCGACGTGCCAGGCGTCGTCGTCGAACGTGTCGCGGAGCGTCCGCCCCTTGCGGCCAGATGCAACGCCCGGCGCGTAGCCCGTCAGGTCGAAGCCCGAGCAAAAGCTCGGCCCGGCCCCCTTGATGACGACGGCGTGGACATCCGGGTCGTAGTCCGCTGCCCACAACGCTTCGTGGAGCTCACGATGCATGACGGCACTGATCGCATTGTGCTTCTCGGGGCGGTTCAAGACGATGCGCGCCCTACCGCGTTCGGTCTCGTACGTGATGTGCTCGTAGGGGGTCGTGTCGTTCGGCATGGGGCTCCTCCGGATTGTCGCGGAGCATACTTCTTAGCCTCCCGCGCAACTCATGTCTCCTCCTCGCGAGCCCACCCACCGGACCGGCGTCCCGGTGGACGACCCCCGGACCGAGTATTGCGCGGGTCGCTAGTTTCAATCGGCGGGCGCACGTACGATCGCCGCCGCGCCGCAACGACCGGAGCCCCATGCACGAACCGTACGAACAGATCCTCTACGACGTGGACGATCCCGTGGCGACGATCACTCTCAACCGGCCCGACGCGCTCAACGCCTGGACCAACCGGATGGGCGCCGAGCTCAAGCACGCCGTCGCACGTGCCGAGAAAGACTCGGCCGTGGTAGCCATCGTCATCACCGGAGCGGGCCGCGGGTTCTGCGCCGGCGCCGACATGAAGAACCTGGAATCGCTCAGCCAGGGCGGCGAGCTCGACGCCGTGCCTGCGGAGTTCGCCGGCGCCGAGCCCGGCGACCCCGCGATGGGTGAAGACTTCCGCGGCGCCTACACGTACCTGCTCTCGGTGCGAAAACCGGTCATCGCGGCGATCAACGGTCCCGTGGCCGGAATGGCCGTCCCGATCGCCCTTTGCTGTGACATCCGCTTCGCCTCGGACCGAGCGCTGTTCATGACCGCGTTCTCACAGCGAGGCCTGGTAGCGGAGTGGGGCATCGCCTGGCTGCTCCCACGGCTGGTCGGGTCTGCGCACGCGCTCGACCTGCTCTTCTCGAGCCGCAAGGTCGACGCCGAGGAAGCAGCTCGGATAGGGCTCGTGAATCGCATCGTCGCGCACGACGAGCTGATGGACTTCACCGTGACATACGCCCGCACGCTCGGTGAGCGCTGTTCGCCCGCTTCCATGATGATCATGAAGCGCCAGGTCTATCAGCAATTGACGGCGGCGCTCGGCCCCTCGGAGCAGGAAGCCGTGCGCCTCATGGTCGAGAGCTTCGAACGGCCCGACTTCAGCGAGGGCGTCCGCTCCTTGCTCGAGAAGCGCGCCCCCCGCTTCCCCCGGATCTGACGTCGTCGGCACCGGGCGATTGGCGCGGGTCGGTCCACGTGAACGTCGAGACCTTGCCGTCGAGCCCGTTGCCACCCGAGTAGAACCACTCGTTGTTCGTCTCGCCGAGCGTCGCTCGCGCACCGTCGAACGACCCCACGCAGACGGGCTGATCGTCGTTCTTGGTGATCACGAAGTAATCGTCGCTGGTGCTGGCGTTCGGAGAGTCGAACACCGAGATCGTCGTTCCCGCCGGCCCGTGAATTTCCATCGAGCGGGCCTCGTCGTTGGTCCAGCAGCCGCGCATGTAGCGACCGGCCTCGGTGCAGCACGAGGATCGCTCGAAGCCGGGGCTGCACCGGTTGCCCTCGAAGAATATCACGCATGCACCGCCCGGCATCGACTGCGAGCGCGCGACACCCGCCGAGGCCAGCATCGCGACGACCGCCGCCAATCCGTGCGCCGTGAGGGTGCGCCAACTGCCCTGCCACCGTCTATCCATGAGCCTCTAACCTCCCGGGTCGGGACGGCCGACCGCGCCGGGAAAAGGTACCACGAAGGGAGTGCGGGAGAAAAAAAAGGCCCGGTAGGGCTCAGGCGGTGCGCATGAGGCCGCAGGCGGCGGCCACATCGTCGCGGTAGAGCTTCCACGCGTTCACGCACTCGCTCATGGCGCCCACGACGCGCTCGCGCGCCTCGGAGCTGACGTGATCGAGAACCACGCGCCAGGCCGCGGCACGGTGCGAGCCCTCGACCTGCCGATGCGCCCTGGTGAGCACCAGATGATCGAGCGGCAGGCCGTAGTGGACGACGAGCGGGTGCTGCTCGAGCGGCGTTTCGGGGCGCCGTGGTGCGTCCTCGTCGAGCTCACCGCGCTCGTAGCTCGTCCCCTCGATGAAGATCGTCGTGACCGCCGCCGCCACTTCCCAGCCACGGCGCTCGGTGCATTCGTCGAGAAGGTCGCGATATACGCGCGCAGCGGGAAGGAGATCGACGTTCGCGAAGCGCGAGACGTCCATACCGAGGCCGCGGGGGTACTCGAGAAACAGCTCGGGGTGGGGCCGTCCCGCGACCAGACCACCGGTCTCCTCTTCGAAAAGATTCTCGGCCAGCTCCTGACGCGCAGGCGCCACGGGGCACTGGACATAGGCCCGGCCGATCAGGACGGGAAAATCGCGTACGTAGGTCTCGTACTCCTGCTCGAAGTGGAGATGAAGTCGGTCAAGGGGAACGCGGCCCGACGTGAAATGTCCCCACGCCCAGTGCTCCTTGCTTTCCATCACGCCGAGCAGCTGCTCGCGGAACTGGCACGCGTCCATCCGGTCCAGTTTAGCAGTTCCGGGCCCGGCCCGCGGCAACTTCGCGAGTCCGCCGGACGCGTACGCCCCGGCCCTCCCAGCAGGTGAGGCGCTGTGATATGAGTGCGGCCGGAACCCGATCGCGAGAGGAGAAGACGATCAGATGAGCTGGACCGACTGGCGACGGGTCGAGGGCGATGGCCTCGATTTCGACGAGATTCTCTACGAGAAGAAAGCACACGCCGAGCTCGAAGGCGGTGTGGCACGAATCACGCTCAACAAGCCCGACAAGTACAACGTGATGACGCTGAACACCGTCGACGAGATGTTCCGGGCGTTCTACGACGCCAACCACGATCCATTGATCGGTGTGATCGTCATCGCGGCGGCAGGCAAGAATTTCGGCACCGGCGGCGACGTCGAGTGGGAGAAGTGGGGGCTTCGCGAGGCATTCTACAACCGCTATCCCCACAACCGCTTGATCCGCAGCTCGCGAAAGCCCGTTCTCGCCCAGGTCCAGGGCTACTGCATCGGAGGCCACAATCACATGGCCTACTGCTGCGACTTCACGATTGCAGCGCAGGACGCGAAGTTCGGCCAGGCCGGCCCGCGAGTCTCGAGCCCGGCCGACGGATTCTTCGTCCCCTACCTGACCAAGGTCGTCGGCGCGAAGAAGGCCCGCGAGATGTGGATGCTGTGCCGGCGCTACACGGCCGATCAGGCGCTGGCGATGGGACTCGTCAACGAGGTAGCACCACTGGCGGGTCTCGAGGCTGCCGTCGATTCGTTCTGCGAGGATCTCCTCAAGGCGAGCCCGGGCTGCCTCGAGATCCTCAAGGCGGCCTTCGATCAGGAGATGGACGGCTACGCCGAAATGGGGATCTACTCGAGTCAGATGTATCCGGACTGGTTCGACACGCCCGAAGGCAAGGAAGGCGCCAGCGCTTTCACCGCCCAGCCCCGGCGTAAGCCGGCTTACTGGGCGCTGCGGAAACGCGACGCTGAGGCGCAGCGAAAGGTGATCGAGGAGTACGACGACGAGCAGAAGGGGTCCGAGTGAACGGCCCCCCGAACGGAACCATCAGGGCGGCAAGAGCCGTCCCCCCATTCCGGGGGACGGATGAATCCATCCGCTCACACCGCGCCACCTCGATGAGTAAGAAACCCAGCGCGTCCGCCCACGAACGCCATGCGGATTGACCGAAACTCCGTAAGACTGCCATGGTTGCGTGCTAGAGCCGCATGACAGACCAACATAAGAGAATCCTCGTGGTGGAGGACGAGCCCGTGCTCGCCCACGCCGTCGTCGAAGTGATGAAGCAGTCCTTCGACGCGACCGTCGATCTTGCCCCTGACGGCAAGTCGGCCGCCGCCCTGTGCCGCGAGAACAGCTACGATCTGATCGTTCTCGACTGGACCATCCCCCCGCCAAGCGGCATGGCCTTGCTCCAGTCGTGGCGCCAGGCCGACGAGCATTTCGCCGTCCTCGTGCTCAGTGGGCGTGACGAATCGGAAGTCGAAGCGGCCTCGAGCCGCTTCGGCGCGGACGCCTACCTCACCAAGCCGTTCTCACTGGTCGATCTGCGAGAACGTGCCGGCGCGCTCCACGGCGTCGCCGACGCCCACTGAGGAGACGGCCGGCGCGCGGTCGCCCATGAGACCCGACATGCCTTACGCTTCCGACCATTCACCCGACACTCTTCCCGATACACAGCGAGGCTGGTACTGGATTCCGGTCGTCCTGCTGACACTCGGAATCGGTTCGATCGTGATGCTGCTCGCGAGCAACTTGGTTCGCGATCGGCTACTGAAAGAAGACGTCTACCTGGTACGCGCGGTCGAACAGATTCAGACGAGCACGGCGGTCGCCCACCTCTGGGTCGAGGAGCTGGTCACCGGAGATGACGTGGACAGCGCCGTGATCCGCGGCCATCTGGAGGAGGCCCAGAAGCTGATCGACGAGATTGTCGCCGCCGATTCCGCCGGCGGTCTCGTGCTGTTCAACCGCTCCGCCTTTGACGCCGGACTCCGCGAGCACGCGCTGCAGGCCCGCAGACACATCGTCGCGTTCGCCGAGATCTCGGAGCGTCGCGTGAGTGGCTACGCCGGGGGCGATCCGGTCGGGATCGGGTCGCAGATGGACGTACGCTTCGACGCCGTCTTCTACGACCTCTTCGATGAGCTCGACCATCTCGAGGACCTCCTCGAAGCGCGGCTAGCACACTCGGCGGCCCGGGCTCGCACGCTGTTCCGCTTCATAATGGTCGCGTGGTCGGTGATCGTGGCGCTCGCAGCGGCCGCGATCTTCAATCGCGAGCGCAGCCGGCGCGAGGCGGAGCGCGCGCTACGGGCAAGCGAGGCTCAGCTCCTGCAGGCGCAGAAAATGGAGGCCGTCGGGCGACTGGCCGGCGGGATCGCGCACGACATCAACAACCACCTTGCCGCCATCACCGCCCAGTGCGAGCTGGTCAAGATGGGGGCGGCGGCGGACGATCGGATCGCCGGCAAGATGGACGCGGTGATCCAGACCGCCGGAAAGTCGGCAGCCCTGATTCGACGGCTGCTCGCGTTCAGCCGTCGCGAGCCGATTGTACCGCAGACCGTCAACATCAACGAGATCTTCGACGGCATCGGCTCGATGCTCGACCGTCTGATCGGTGAGGACATCCGTCTGAGCATGCAGCGCGAGAACGAGCTGTGGAACGTGAGCATCGACCCGTCGCAGCTCGAGCAGGTGCTTCTCAACCTCTTCGTCAACTCTCGCGACGCCATGCCGCGTGGCGGACGACTCACCGTTAGCACACGAAACTGCGAGATCAGCGGCGGCCGGTCGCGCCTGGACGAGCGCATCGAGACGGGTGACTACATATGCGTCTCGGTCACCGATTCGGGAACCGGCATCCCCGAGGACATCCGTGACAAAATTTTCGAGCCGTTCTTCTCCACGAAGGAACGCTCCCAGGGCACCGGTCTCGGACTGGCGACGATCCACGGAATCGTCAAGCAGAACCACGGCCACATCGAGGTCGACAGCACGGTCGGCCAGGGGACCACGTTCAGGATCTATCTCCCGCGCAGCACGGGCAAAGTGACCGCGATGCGGCACACAGAGAACGCCGCCGCGAGCCGCGCCGAGGGGCCCACGCACATCCTGCTCGTCGAGGACAACGAGGAGCTACGCATCTCGACGTGCGAGATCCTCGAAACACTCGGCTACACCGTCAGCACTGCCTCCTGCGCGGAGGACGCCCTCGAGTTCTTCGAATCCGAGGGCGGCGGCATCGATCTCGTGATCACCGACGTGATCATGCCGGGCATGGACGGCAAGCAGATGGCCGATCTCCTGCTCGACTCGCGGCCCGATCTCAAGATCGTGTTCATGTCAGGCTACACGGACGACATCATCCTCGACCGCGGCGTCACACGCGGTGCGGTCGACTTCGTTCCCAAGCCGTTCTCCGCCGCCCAGCTCACCGCCAAGCTGCAAGAAGTACTCACGCGGCGCCGCGTCACGAGCGCGGCCTGAGCGGGGCCCGCGCAGCGCGGGCCATTCTTGACTGAGCGTTCCAGAAAGCGCAGACTCCCGCCCAATGGCACGGGCCAAGGAGTTCGACCCCGACATGGCGCTCGATCGAGCGCTGGAATGCTTCAAGCACCACGGCTACTCCGGCACGTCGATGGCCGCTCTCACCGATGCCATGGGCATCGGCCGCGCCAGCCTCTACGCCACCTATGGCGACAAGCGCCGGCTATTCGAGGCGGCGCTCGAGACCTACGTCGAGGCCACGATCACGTTCGTGCGCGAGCACCTCGACACGGCTGATAATCCTCTCGACGGCATCCGCGACGTCCTCGGCCGCGTGGCGGAGATGGCCGCCTCCGACACCAAGCGCCGCGGCTGCCTGCTGGCCAACTCGACCGCCGAGCTCGCCTCCACCGACGCAGAGATCCGACGGTTCGCGGCCGCCAGCTTCAAACGCATCGAAGACATCTACTACGACGCGCTGGAGACCGCCCGCGCCGACGGGCTGTTGCCCGCCGACAAGAATCCACGAGCGCTCGCACGATTCCTGGTAGCCACGATGCAAAGCCTACGTATCATCGGCAAGGCTAGCCGCGACCGTGCCGCACTCGACGACATCGTCCACACAGCGCTGACTTGCCTCGAATGAGCTCGACCGACTCCACCGCACCGGGGACCCGAGAAACCAACAGCACAATAGGAGAAACGACCATGGAAGCGACACTGTTCGGCGGCAGACTCTCCCCCTTCGTAGAGAAGGTTGCACGCGCAATGCAGCTCAAAGGGCTCACGTTCAAGCTGGTAGAGCCCAGAAGCCCCACCGATTTCAAGAAGTGGAACCCGCAGACGCAGAAGATGCCCGTCCTCGAGCTCGACGGCGAACGCTACTTCGACTCGACCTTCATCGTACGCAAGATCGAGGAGATCGCGCCGCAGCCCTCGCTGTTCGCGACCGATAGCGGCGACGCGGCTCGGCAGCGGCTACTAGAGGACTGGTCGGACGAGTCCCTGTACTGGTACCTGATGGGTTGCCGCTGGGCGCCGGAGAACGCAGGCGAGACGGTGGCGCAGCTCGCGGTCACGCTGCCGCCGGTCTTCCGGCCGATCGGGCGCATCCTCTTCCCACGGCTGATCGGCGGGCAGGCGCGCGCGCAGGGGCTGGCGAGACTGCCACTCTCGACGCTGATCCGCGAGATCGGCCAGCACTTCGACGAGCTCCAGGTCCTGCTCGGCGAGCGTCCGTTCTTCTTCTCGGACACGGTCGGTGTCGCCGACCTGGCGATCTACGGCCAGCTGAACACGATGCGTTCGGGTCCGACGCCGCAGTGCGAGGAGCTGATCTCGCAGCGCCGGTGGCTCGTCGATCACTTCAAGCGAGTCGACGAGGCCACACGCCCGCCGACCAAGGGCGCTACGGCGCGGGGACTCAAGGCGGCGTGATCTCGGCGCGGCCCGCGTGACGCCCAATCGACATGGACAGCGGTTCGGCCCGTCTCCGGGCGAGCCGAACCGCTGCAGCGAAACCACGGCTCGCACGCTGTAACCTCCAGAGGCTCCCACGATAGTCGTGGGCCGCGTGGACTTGCTTGGACACCGCCGACGGACAACGCTTGGCCCCGCCCGCACGGGGGCGTAGAGGAGCCGATCAATGCCGCCAACAGCACATTCGCCACAGGTGACCCGCTATTCCCGGGAGGAGCTCGAGGACGCACTCGCCACCTACAACAAAGCTCGGGACAAGGCGTCGGAAACGGGCGACTGGTCGATCTGGGCCGAGGTCTTCACCGACGACGCCGACTACATCGAGCACGCCTACGGTCTCTTCAAGGGAAAGGCCGCCATCACCGAATGGATCACGAAGGTCATGGCGCCGTTCCCGCACATGACCTTCCCCCAGGACTGGATCGCCTTCGACGAGGAGACCGGCTGCGTAGTGTTCCAGTGCCAGAACCGTCTCGAGCACCCCACCGACCCCGACGGCGAGCCGTTCCAGTTCCCGAGCTGGACGCGCCTGACCTATGCCGGCGACGGCAAGTGGTCGAGCGAGGAGGACATCTACAACCCGGCTCGCGACGCCAACCGCGTTGTCGGCGCCTGGCTCGCGGCAGGCGGCGAGTTCAGGACCGCTCCCCTGCTCGAGATGCAGCACCCCTCCTGAGCCGGCCG
>SPBQ01000203.1 GCA_004525875.1 Myxococcales bacterium | reverse complement strand
CGCGGCCATCGCCGCTGCCCGCAAGGCGTTCGATGAAACCGACTGGTCCACCAACCACGCCTTACGCGCCCGGTGCCTGGAGCAGCTCCACCAGGCCCTGAGCGATCTTCGCGACGAGCTTCGGCCTGTGATCGCCGCCGAGACTGGCTCGCCGCTGGCGATCTGCCGGATGGGTGGACCGCAGTGCGACGTACCGATCAGCTTCATCCCGGACGCGCTGGCAGTGCTCGAGTCCTACAGCTGGGTCCGCGACATCGGCATCTCCGAGTTCATGGGCAGCCCGAGCCGGCGCTTCGTGCACAAGGAGGCTATCGGCGTGGTGGGCTGCATCACGCCGTGGAACGTGCCGCTCCAGATCAACCTCGCAAAGGCGGTACCCGCACTCGCGGCAGGTTGTACGGTCGTGCTGAAAGCGGCCCCGGAGACGCCCTGGTCTGCCACGTTGCTCGGTCGCATCGTCAAGGAGCAGACCGACATCCCCGCCGGTGTGTTCAACGTCATCACGTCGAGTGACCCCCGTGAGGTCGGAGAACAACTGGTCAATGATCCGCGCGTCGACATGATCTCCTTCACCGGGTCAACGGCGACCGGCAAGACGATCATGGCTCTGGCGGCAGCAGACGTGAAGAAGGTGTTCCTGGAGCTGGGCGGCAAGTCCGCGAACATCATCCTGGAGGATGCCGACCTCGAAAGCGCACTGCTCACGTCGCTACAGGTCTGCTTCCACGCGGGCCAGGGGTGCGCGATCTGCACACGCCTGCTGGTGCCGAGATCGAAATATGAACAAGCGCTGGAAGTGCTCAAGCGTCACTTCCAGTTGATCTCATACGGCGATCCGTCCGCCGAACACGAGATCATGGGTCCCCTCATCAACGAGCGCCAGCGCGACAAGGTGCTGGCGTACATCGAAAAGGGCAAGGCGGAGGGTGCGACCGTGCTCCTCTGCGGTGGCAAGCCGGCGCATCTCTCGAAGGGCTACTACGTCGAGCCGACGGTGTTCGTGGACGTGACCAACGACATGACGATCGCCCGCGAGGAGATCTTCGGTCCGGTGCTGGTGGTGATCCCCTTCGAGGACGACGACGATGCGGTTCGCATCGCGAATGACTCCATCTACGGTCTCTCCGCAATGGTCACGTCCGCCGATCAGGATCGTGCCCTGGCGGTAGCCAGGCGCATCCGGACGGGCACCGTGAACGTCAACGGCGGTACGTTCTATGCCGGCGACGCGCCTTTCGGCGGCTACAAGCAAAGCGGCATCGGCCGTGAGATGGGCCTGGAAGGCTTCGAGGAGTACCTCGAAACGAAGACGATCGCGGTGGGTGCGTAACAGCTGGAGCTGCGCGAACTCTGAACGTCGCGCCCGCCGAATCGACAGGAGAGCCGGACATGAGCTCCCAAGGCAAAACCGCCATCATCACAGGTGCCGGCGGCGGTATCGGCGAGTGCGACGCCAAGCGCTGCGCGAACGAGGGAATGAAGGTGGTGATCGCCGAGCTCAACGAGGAGCAAGGCCGGCGGGTGACGGATGAAATCGAGGCCGATGGGCACGAAGCGCTATTCGTGAGAACAGATGTCGGAAACGAGCAGAGCTGCCTCGACTGCGCGGCAGCCGTGAAGGCCCGATTCGGGCAGATCGACTATCTCGTCAACAACGCCGCGATCTTCGGCGACATGAAGATCGAGGGATACCTCAACGTCGACGTCGACATGGACTATCTGAACAGGTTCATGGCCGTGACCGCGCACGGTTGTCTGTTGATGGCGCGTGCGTGCGTACCGCACATGCCCGAGGGCAGCGCCATCGTCAATCAGTCTTCCACTGCCGCCTGGATGCATATGGGATTCTACGGCGTCGCCAAGCTGACCATGAACGGGGCATCACCGCCTCCCTGGCCAACGAGCTGGGGTGGCGCAAGATCCGCATCAACGCGATCGCTCCCGGACCCACGGACACCGAGGCCCTGGCGAAGAACGCGGGCGACTACGCGAAGGAGCTGGTCCGGTCCATGCCGCTGAGCCGCCTGGGAACGCCCGACGACCTGGCCGACGCGGTGCTGTTCCTGCTGTCCGATCACGCCAGCTGGATCACGGGGCATGTCCTCAACGTGGACGGCGGGCAGATCATGCGCGTCTGATGCCCACCGGAGCAGCTACCATGAGAGGAAACGTGACCACGACATGATCACATCAGACGCTCACCGACGGTACTTGGTCCTGGAACAGGGACTCGGCTCGATCGTGATCAACATCGTTCTCAACGCCGGGATCGCCTGGCTGCTGTTTCGCGGGCTCGACGTCGTACCGCTATGGGGCGAACAGAGCATCGCCGGCGATACGATCGCGACCACGCTCATCCTGCCCTTCCTCACCTGTCTCGTCGTGACGCGCCTGGCTCACCGCGAGGTTCGCAACGGCCGCTTCGACGCACCAGCCTGGCGACGAAGCGAACATCCGATCCTGGGACGTCTTCCCGCCAAGACCCTGGCGCGCGCCGCCGTGATCGCAGTTGTGAGCTTGGTCGCGTTCGCGCCGCCTACGATCACGGCGCTCTCCTGGCTGGGAATCGCGGAGCTGCCGTTTCGAACGTTCTTGATTTTCAAGGCCGTGTACGCCGGCATCCTCGCCGGGCTGGTCGCACCGCCGATCGCACTGTCGGCGCTCGGCGACGCGACCTAACCGATACGTCGTACCGCCGAGGAGCTTCCAATCTCACGCGTCGACCGGTGACCGCTCTCTCGTCGCTGCGAACTCGATGCGCGGCCATTTCTCGATCGTGTGTCCGAGCAGCCAGCTGCTGCGCGCGAGAAAGATCGGAGCGCCGTCGCGATCCTCCGCGATGCCATCCTGATTCTGCGCGATGAAGCGCTCGAGCTCGGCGCGGTCGTCGCTCGTGATCCAGCGCGCCGCCTCGTAGGCGGCAGTCTCGAAACTGACGGCGATTCCGTACTCCGCCTTGGTTCTTTCGGCGAGCACGTCGAGCTGCAATCGCCCGACGACACCGACGATCCAGTTCGCACCGATCATCGGCTTGAAGACCTGCGCGACCCCTTCTTCGGCGAAACTCTGAAGCGCACGCCGCAGCTGCTTGGATTTGATCGGATCGGCAAGGCGAACGCGCTGAAAGATGCTTGGTGCGAAGTTCGGGATCCCCGTGAAGCAGAGGTCCTCGCCTTCGGTGAATGTGTCGCCCACGCGAATCGTCCCGTGGTTCGGGATTCCGATGATATCGCCCGCGTAAGCCTCGTCGACGGTCTCGCGGTCCTGGGCGAAGAAGAGAATAGGATTATTGATCCCGACGGTCTTCCCCGTGCGCGAGAGCTTCAGGCGCATGCCGCGCTTGAACGTCCCCGAACACAGACGCATGAACGCTACGCGGTCGCGATGATTGGTGTCCATGTTGGCCTGCACCTTGAATACAACGCCCGACACTTTCGGTTCCTCAGGACTCACCTCACGCGTGAGTGCGGCGCGCGGTCGCGGGGAAGGCGCGTAGCCGCACACGGCGGCCAGCAGCTCGCGAACGCCGAGCTTCAACAGGGCACTCCCGAAATACACGGGAGTCATGTGCCCTTCGCGATACGCATCCAGAGAGAACCTCGGCGAACCCTCGCGCGCCAGCTCGAGCTCTTCCGCGAAGTGCGCACCTTCAGCACCCGGCACGAACTCGCGCATCTGCCCGAGTGGGATGGCCGGTGGCTCCGCGTCCTGCGCTCGCCCCCTGTGAGGGATGAAGCGTTGCGTCTCGGGATCGCACAGACCGCGCAGTCGGCCACCCATGCCGGCCGGCCAGGTCATCGGCACGGTGTCGAGTGCGAGCTTGGAGGCGATCTCGTCCATCAGCGCGAACGGATCGAGCCCCTCGCGGTCGATCTTGTTCACGAACGTGATGATCGGCACGTTCCGAAGTCGGCACACCTCGAACAGCTTGAGCGTCTGCGCTTCGATGCCCTTGGCGGCGTCGATCACCATGATCGCGCTATCGGCTGCCGTGAGCGTGCGGTAGGTGTCCTCGCTGAAGTCTTCGTGCCCCGGCGTGTCGAGCAGATTGCACGTCGTGCCGTCGAACGTGAACGTCATGACCGCCGAGGTGACCGAGATCCCTCGCTCCTGCTCGATCTTCATCCAGTCCGAACGCGCCCTGCGCGCGGCGCCGCGCACCTTGACCTGGCCCGCCAGGCGAATCGCACCGCCCATCAGAAGCAGGTTCTCGGTCAGCGTGGTCTTGCCGGCGTCCGGGTGGGAGATGATCGCGAAGGTGCGGCGTCGGCGAACATGAGCCGCAACCACACCCCGCGCTGCTGGTTCGCTGGGGTTCAAGACTGCTCCGTGAATCGAGATTGCGGTGGAAGGCCGGAACCGTGAAGGTCGGCGTCGGCCAGCCGGCCCGTTTCCCGATTGTAGTTGGCAAAGGCCGCACGCTCCAGCCGCAGGGGCTGGAGTCACGCAGTGAGCTCTCCTGAGAACCCGGGGCGGCTCACACCACTGGCGAATCGCTCCGTAGGAGACGACGATTCCTCACCGGGCCAGGAGCAAAGCGACATCCTTGTGTAGGACGGCACCGAATCGTTCCTCGCGGTCGTCTGCCGACCGGTCGCGCAAGTCGACAACCCCCGCGCGGGACCGGACTTGATCGCGGCCTCCCCCTGTGGCCCGTTGTGGAGCCAGGCCATGGCCCCACTCGCCCCCCCCGAACAGGCCCTGCTCGAAGTCCTCGCCGGGAGGACGGCGTTGCCCCCCCACGAGGCGGACCGCGACGAACTGCGGCGCTGCGCGGAACGTAACCGAGTGCTCGAGTGGATCGAACCCGAGCTGGCCCAACGCACCCATGCGGCGCTGCGAGCCGCCGCCGAGCAAGCCCGCGCGACAGGGGCACGCCTAGCCGACGCGGGCATCGAGTGCCTGCTCTACAAGGGCGTCGGCTTCCAGCTCGCCTACGCGGGCGGGGTCCCCGGGCGCGTGCCCCGGGCCCCCGACCGCTTTGGCGGGCTGGTAGCCGACGCCCCCTTCTCCTATACAGCTCTTCGAGCCCACCAGACTAGGCAGGTAGTAGTATGCCGTCCTCTGCCTGAAAAACACATACTAGCACCCTGTCCTCTTTATCATCTAGATTTCCGTCTTCTGTT
>SPBQ01000194.1 GCA_004525875.1 Myxococcales bacterium | reverse complement strand
CAACATGCCCACCTGGTCCTCGAAGCCCTCGCCGAGATCGGCGCCCGCGAGGATTGCGCCCCTCTGGCGGTGGTTCCTGTCGGCCATCACTTCCTCGAGGGACAGGACCGGTGCAACGCACGTGTCCTCGAACATGAGGAGCTCGACCCAATCGTCGCGATCCTTCGTGAGGAAGACGTCACGCAGCTTGGCCGTGTGATCCTCGGCCTCGTGCGAGCCGGCCTCCGGATGCTGCCGGCCGGCGAGCTCGTCGACACCCAGGAGGTTGCAGAGCTTCGCCCAGAACCACGGCTCGAAGGCGCCCACGGAAAGGTACTTCCCGTCCTTGCACTCGTAGATGTGATAGAACGCCGACCCTCCGCTGAGTACGGTCTGGCCGCGCCGCGGTGAGCGCCCCGAGCGGACGGTGTCGTCGAGCTGGAGCAGCATCATGTTGAGCAGCGTGTCGACCATCGCCAGGTCGACGTACTGGCCCTGGCCGGTTCGCTCCTTGTGGAAGAGCGCCATCATGATGGCGAGCGCCGCGCTGATCCCGCCGGCATCATCGGCGATCGCGTTGCCGGGGATCTGCGGCGGGCCGTCGATGTCGCCGGTCATGTGCGGGATGCCCGCGAGGCTCTGGTAGTTGAGATCGTGCGCGACGACCTGGCTGTAAGGGCCGTCCTGGCCGAAGCCGGAGAGCGAGATACAGATGACGTCGGGCTTGATGGCCGCCAGGGTGTCGTAGTCGAGCCCGAGGCGCTTCGCCACGCCCGGGCGGAAGCCTTCCACGACCACGTCGACCGTCTCCACGAGCTTCTCGAGAACTTCACGGGCCGCGGGCTTCTTGAGGTTCAGCCGGATGCTCCGTGTGTTGCGGCGAATGACGTCGGGGACGACGAGCTCCTGACCCCCCTTGCTCGGCGGCTCGAGCTTGATGACGTCGGCGCCGAAGTCGGCGAGGATCTGCGAGCTGTGGGGGCCGGGGCCAAGGCGGGCCAGGTCGAGGATCCGGACGCCCACCAGCGGCAATGTCGGCTCGTTCCGCGTGCTCATTGTTCAGTGCGCTCGTCCAGGACGACGTTCGCGGTCTCACCCAACTCTGCCTTGTGCCCGCGCTCAGAGTCCGTCGTTGCGGATTCCACGTTGCTCGAGCAGGTCTCGCATTTCGTAGTATGCGGGACCAGTCTTGAACAGCGGGATCGTCGGGTAGAGATGATGGACGAGATGGTACTCCATGCCCATCGACAGGATCGTGCCCACCGGCGAGCGCCAGGCTCGCGTGTCGCGGTAGCGTCCTTTTTCCTCCATCGGATAGTGCGGCGCCCAGCTCAGGAAGAGCATGATGTAGCTCGTAGCGATCTGCCGCGGCAGCCACCACAGCAGCAACGCTTCGAGCGCGAAGCCCGACCAGGCCAGTACGGCGAGGATCACGTAGTAGGACGTGGTCAGCGCGGCACCCTCGACGAGCGCGCGCTGGATCTCGGGATCGTCGCTCGTCTGGCCGAGCGTCTTGTACGCGGTCTCGGCGCCGGGCTGGCGGGCCTGGATGCCGTTCCACACCGAGCGCCACCAGGTCTCGCCCCGGTTGTAGTGATCGGGGTCGAGCTCGGGGTCGTTGGCGTGGGCGTGGTGCCTGCGGTGGGTGATCCAGGCGACGCGATAGGGAAGCACCAGCGGGATCACCGACACGTGGCCGACCAGGTCATTGAGCCAGCGAAGAGGCTCGCCTTCGGCGGCGATGATCGAGTGCTGAGACTCGTGGGAGGGGAGGTAGCTCAGCGTAATGCAGACGGTGGCGACGAGGAAGCCTGCCCATAGCGGCAGGATCCCGGTGAGCGTGAGCGGCCAGAGTGCGAGCCAGACCAGGACGTTTCCGAGACCCCAGGCGACCATCTCCCACGGGACCTCGCCCATGTACTTGCGCGCGATGGCGGCTTCTACTCGCTGCAGAGTGCGATTGCTTGTGGGCTCGGCGCGAACCGCGGTTGCCGCTGCGGTGCTCATATCCACCTCCCGCGAAGCTTGGCGATCGAGCCGAGCAGGATGCCGGTAACCAGGCCCGTCTGGATGGTCGTGAGCCCGAAGGGCGGCGCGACGGCCGTCGCGTCGAGGGTCTGCGCGATCACTGGCGCGAAGAAGCCGATGCCGAACAGCACCGGGCCCCAGGCGTAAGCTTTCTTCAGAAGCTGGATCGGGGTCATGAGATTTTCCTCGTTCGTTTCGATTTCTTGGGCGCGCTGCCGGCCGCGCGCGCGGTGGTTCGGCTGCGATGGACGGTGAGATCGAGCACGGAGTCGGCCAGCGCACCTACGTCGTCGCCGCTGAGCAGCTGGCGCCAGCCCGGGTCGGAGAGCAGCGTGGCGGCGCCCATCGCGGCGGCGCAGCTGAACGCGATGAGCGCGTCGGCATCGATGTCCGGATGCCAGCCGGCCTTTCTGGCGGCCTCGGCCCCATCGCGCAGCGTCGCGAACCAGGCACGCCTGGCGTCGGCCAGGTCGTCGCCACCGCGCGCGAGCACGTCGGGGTGGTTGATGGCGCGGAAGTAGGACGGGTGCTCGATCGCGAACTGCACGTAGGACCGACCGAGCGCGCGGTAACGGGCCACCGGGTCGGTGCCGGCGCGCTCGGCTCCCGCCTCCATCGCTGCGATGCTGCGCCGGAACCCCTCACGGGCGAGCTCGACGAGCAGCGCGCCGCGATCCGCGAAGTGACGGTGCGGCGCTGCGTGCGACACGTCGAGGTCACGCGCCAGCGCGCGCAGGCTCAGAGCCTCGACGCCGTCGGTGGCGATGACCTCGGCTGCCCTCTCGAGCAGCGCCTCGCCCAGATTTCCGTGGTGGTAGGGCATGACGCTCGCAGCGATGTTGTCAGTGGCAACATATGCGCCCGGAGCGATGTTGTCAATGCCTACATGACCCCTACCGGGTTTTGGTTGGGGGGGCCTTTCGGTCTCGATAGATCAGGTGATCGTCAAGCGTACGGAGGTCGCTGCGATCGCGGCCTGGCTCGAGCGCGCGATGGCCGAGGTCTGAGTCATGCCGAATTGGGAGTGCGCCAGGCAAAGCCTGGGAAAGGAGGATGGCATGTAGTTTCAAGCCGAAACCTTTCGTTGGGTTCCAGCGGGAGACCGGATCCCGCCCGGTAGAGGTTGGCCACCAGCCGGAAGCGAGTCTTGCGTGGCATTGGGGTGACCCGTGCTGCGAAGCGTAGACAGCGAGTGCATAGGCCGTGTGATTGAGCCCCGAAAGACCAGTTGCGGGAGCCGACGTGTTTCTCAACACGGAAGGCCGCACGGTCGTGCCGAGACTGGCCTGGCACGATCCGTCCCGCCGGGGTCGAAGAGCAGGGCATGTGCACATCGGGAACCCTCAGGAACCTGGGAGGCCTCGTCGTCTCCGCTCAGTAATTCGGTCGGGGGACCGATCAACGAAACCCAGGCGCACGGGCGGCGCGTCCCTGCCCGCTGCGAGCGAATAAGCGATGCAAGAGCGGTACCGCCAAGCGAAGGAAACGAAGTGCGGCGGGATGGGCGGCAAGGAATCGGAGTGCCTCATAGTACTGCTGACGCAGGGGAATCCAGCCCGAGAGACCCTGTCGAGGGAAGGAGGCATCGGGATGTATGGGACCGTTGAGGGGAAAGATGCCGGAAACACCGAGTTCCGATAGCGTCTCAACGAAACTTCGGCGGATAGCCGAGCTGGCCAGGCAAGCGCCAACGATGATGTTCACGAGCTTGGCCCACCACATCGACGTCGACTTTCTACGCGAGGCATACAGGGTAACGCGCAAGGACGGTGCCGTCGGCATCGACGGACAGACGGCGCAGGAGTACGCGGCCAACCTCGAGGAAAACCTCCGGTCGCTGCTCGATCGCTTCAAGTCCGGCCGGTACAAGGCGCCGCCGTGCGACGGGTGCGTATTCCGAAAGGTGACGGGCGAACGACCCGTCCCATCGGCATTCCGACCTTTGAGGACAAGGTGCTTCAAAGAGCGGTAGCGATGGTGCTGGAGGCCGTCTACGAGCAGGACTTCCTCGACTGCAGTTACGGCTTTCGCCCCGGACGATCAGCGCATCAGGCCCTGGAGGCCTTGTGGCAGCAGACGATGTCGATGGCGGGGGGCTGGGTACTGGACATCGATGTCCAGAGTTTCTTCGACACTCTGGATCATCGCCATTTGCGGAGCTTTCTTGACCAGCGGGTACGCGACGGCGTGCTGCGTCGCGCGATCGACAAGTGGCTAAAGGCGGGTGTGCTAGAGGAGGGTCTCCTACACTATCCGAAAGGCGGTACGCCGCAGGGCGGAGTGATCTCTCCGCTCTTGGCGAACATCTACCTGCACGTCGTGCTCGACCAGTGGTTCGAGAACGAGGTCAAGCCGTGTCTCCGGGGTCAGGCATTGCTGATCCGGTATGCGGACGACAGCGTGATCGTCTTCACGTTCGAGGACGACGTACGGCGGGTGATGGAAGTGCTGCCGAGACGACTGGGTAGGTATGGCCTGAGCCTGCATCCGGAAAAGACTCGCTTGGTACCGTTCGAACGACCGCCCGTTTCTGGTCGGTCGGATCGGACCCGGCAGTCCGGCGGTCGCGGAGGTGACCGCCCCGGGACCTTCGACCTGCTGGGCTTTAATCATTACTGGGTACGGTCCGCGCGGGGTCTATGGGTGGTCAGGCGGCGCACGGCGAGAGATCGTCTGCGTCGCGCCCTGCGGGCAACGAGCCTCTGGCTTCGCCGCAATCGTCACGAATCGGTTACGTATCAGCACCAGGCGCTCTGCCGGCAGCTACGAGGGCACTACGCGTATTACGGGATCACCGGCAATGCGCGGCAGCTCTCGTCGTTTCACTCTCACGTGATGCGTCTGTGGCAAAAGTGGCTCAATCGCCGCTCGCAGCGGGGCAACATGTCGTGGAGCCGGTTCAGTCGGCTGCTCGAACGTCACCCGCTGCCCGCTGCGGTTGTGGTCCACTCCGTCTACCGTCGAGGAGCGAAGCCATCATTCTGAAGAGCCGGATGCGTCAATCGCGCACGTCCGGATCTGTGGGAGCCTCGGGTGGGTAACCACCCGGGCCGACCCGACCGCAAGCGGCCCTTTCAGCGCAGCAGCCGTTCCGCACCCAGCGCCGCCACCTCGTCGGGATGACGGATCACGTCCGGATCCTCACGGACCCGGCGCGGGAGTTCCGCAAACGCCACGCTCTGCTCGAAGTACCGTCGGCCGATCGCGTTGTTG
>SPBQ01000319.1 GCA_004525875.1 Myxococcales bacterium | reverse complement strand
GCGAACAGGATCGCGACCAGCACCTGGACGGCGATGGCGTGCAGGGCCAGCTCGCCCCAGAGCCAGCCCGCGAAGAAGCTGAGAACCACCCTGCGGCGCCCACGATCGAGCGGGTGGAACAAGGTGTAGGTCAGCGCAGCGCTGACGATGCTGAAGATCAAGAACAGCCAGGCCATCATCTACTCCCGGGCGTGTCGCCGCGAGGCAGGATGCCAGCGGTTGTCAGCTGGTGAAAGAACGAGCGTCGCGCCGACGCCTCAGCGGGCGCGCTCGATGTACCGGAGCTCGGTCGGGTCGACGCGGATGACCTCGCCGGCTCCGATGAACTGCGGGACCTTGATCACCACACCGTTGGCGAGAGTGGCCGGCTTCGGAGAGGCCTGCGCCGTGGCGCCCTTGAGCGCCGGCTCGGTCTCGATGATCTCGATCTCGACGAGCTTGGGAAGCTCGACGCCGGTCACCTCTTCCCCGACGTACTGCACCACCAGCTCCATGTTCTCCTCGAGCCACGGGGCCTCCTCGGAGAGCATGTCGTTCGAGAGCGTGATCTGGTCGAAGGTCTCGCTGTCCATGAAGACGTACCCCTCGCCGTCGTTATAGAGGTATTGCATCTTCCTGCCGGCGACGCTGATGCGCTCCATCTGCTCGGTGGACATCAGCCGAGTCTCGGTCTGGACCCCGCTGCGAATGCCGCGCAGCTTCACCTGGACGATCGCGTTGCCCTTGCCGGGCGTACGGTGCGTGAATGCAAGAACGCGGTGGGGCTGATCGTTGTACATCACGACCATGCCGGGCCGCAGACCGGTTGCCTGAACCTTCTCCATTTATGGTTATGGGTCTCCGATAGGAATGGCCGACGGAACGCGCGCGGCCTGCAGCCACGGTAGACGCTCCGCTGCGGGCGCGCAAGCCCGACCACGACACCGGCTACGGCGCCCGCGGATCAGTCCTCGAGCGAGAACACGTGGCCCGAGGCATGCGTGAGGAACTCGAGAAAGGGACCGAGGGCGAGGAACGTCTTCTCGACCTCCTTGATGAACTTGTCCGTCGTCGCGAGCCCGGATTCGACGTGCGACATGGCAAAGAAAGTCTTGCGCTTGAGATCCTCGATGCAGGGATGGTCCGGATCGAATCCGCGCGGCGCCCGCTTGAGGCCCTCACCGCCGACCCCGCCGAAGCGTCGCTTGAATGCGCTCGACCCGGTGATCTCCATCCACCTCTCCGTGTCGTCGACGATGGCCTCGCGTACGCGCTGGAGGACCGGCCCCGGCGCAAGCCAGATCCCCCCACCGAAGAACACGTCGTCGGGCTCGAGGTGGACGTAGAAGCCCGGCGCGTGCGCGTCCTTGCCCGCCATGTGACGGAAGTGGCAGGCCGCGTGCTCCTTGTACGGGCGCTTGTCATGCGAGAAACGGACATCTCGGTAGATCCGGAACATCGAGCCGCCATTGGGCCGTGGATCGGCGACGAAGCAGTCCGAGACCTTCGCCAGCACGGCGTCCATCGCCGAGATGAACTCGCACATCGGTTCCAGGACAGCCTCGCGGTAGCGCTGCTTGTTCGCGTTGAACCACTCGCGATCGTTGTTCGCTTTCAGCTCGCGAAGGAAGCGGAGCAGATCGGGCGGAAATCCATGAAAGCTCGATGTCATGCTGATCCGACCCCGACGCGGGCCCCGACGGTTCCGCACGGGGCGCTCTTATCCGGCGGCCGCTTCCATCACCAGGCGCTTCCCTGACCGGTGCCCTGATCGCCGGCGCGACACGCACTCCCTACCCCGTCACCGCTGATTCCGTCCTTATGTGGCCTCGCTCGGGCCAGCCCGGGGTCTCGAAGTGAAGCGCGTGAGACACTCGCGTACTGCTCTCATCTCAGAACGGTACGCGGCCGTACCAGGCGGCAAAAGAATGACCGACAGGCGAGCTCCGCTTCGCCATATCGGACAGCACGGCGCGCCCTGCAGCACATGCTCCACCTCGCTCCTGGAGGCCCCCGCGGACCCGTCTCCGCCCGCAATCAGGGCCGGCGACATCGCGGCTCGAGCTACCGGCGTGGCGCGCGGATGAGCCCCGTGAATGGCACGAGCCTTGCTGCAATACGAGCGGATTCCTTGCGATGATGAAGAGCGACAAGAAGTGTCAGCACGGCAGTGCGGCCCTCGAGACGGCACTAGCGGCGACGGTCTTCTTTGCGATGGTGATCGGGATCATCGACTTCGGCCGCGTGCAGTACTATCGATCCAACCTCCAGCACGCCGTCAGTCAATCTACCCGCTTCGCTGTCATCGGCACCTCGCTCAAGGATCCGGACGCCCCCGGCAGCGCGATGTCGCGCGAGGCGTCGATCGCCTACCTGGTCCGCAAGATCAGCGGGCTCGACGACATCGACGCCTCCGACATCACCATCGGCGCCGTGAGGACAGATGGCACGGAGGTCGTCGGCGCGGGTGCTGGCGGCGACGTCATCACCGTCACCGCGACCTATCGGGTGCCGCTGATCGCCCCGCTGATCAACCTCGCGTTTCCAGGCGGACTCTACGAATTTACGGTCCGCACGAGCTTCCGCAACGAGGAGTTCTCATGAGCCGCATGCCGCCCGTCGGGCGCAGGAGTCGCTGCATGACAACAACCAGCCCACGGAACGCGCAAAAGGGCGCCACGCTCACCGAGCTCATGATCCTGGCCCCGATCCTGGTGACGACGATGCTCGGCTCGATCGACCTCGGGCGTCTGGTCTTCACGCGGCAGGTCCTGACCGACCTGTCGCGGGAAGCGGCCAACCTCGTCTCGCGCGGCGCGACGGCGCAGGAAGCCTTGACCGCAACGCTACTCGCCAATCAGGCCTTCGACCTCGACAGCAACGGCGCGATCATCATCAGCCGAGTTCAGCGCCGCTCCCCCACGGAGGCACGCGCATGGGTGGTCGAGCAAGAGATCCGCGGCAGCGCCGGTGGCTACTCGAGCCATATAGGACAGCTCGACGGTGCCGCCGACATTCCGAAGATGACTACCATCGAGCCCGGCGTGACGTTCACGGCGGTAGAGATCTTTATTCAGTTCGAGCCCAGGTTCGCCTTCGCCTCGCTCGGTCTCGACCTCTACCCCGACGTTATCTACGACGCTGCGTTCTTCTAGAACCCGGCGTACCGATCCAGGAGCAGCATCATGAGCCAACTAGCGAAAGACAGAAAGGGCGAGCGAGGCGTCGTGCTGGTGCTGTTCGTGCTCGCAAGTATCGTTGTTTTCGCGGTGACCGGACTGTGCGTCGATCTCGGCATGGCTTACGTGCGACGGTCGACCCTGGCCAAGGCTGCCGACGCCGGCGCGCTGGCCGGCGCGCGCCATACGCACAAGGGCGACCAGGGATTGAAGCAGATCGTGAGGAAAGTGGCGCAAGCGAACTACGGCATCGCGATGGAGGACGAGACCGAGGGCGGCAACTACAAGGTAAAGATCATCCGCCCAGGCGATGACGTCGTCCGGATCGAGGTCCTCGGCGACACCGTTTCGCCTACGTTCTTCACGAAAATGCTCGGACGCGAGGACGTCACGATCAAGGTCGCGTCCGAGGCGACCCGATTCCCTCTCGACATGAGCCTGGTCCTCGACCTGTCATACTCGCTGCAACGCAACAACGCGTTTGACGACATGCAGGACGCTGCCAGCGGTTTCCTGCAGAACTTCGACGACAATACCGATCAGTTCGGGATCGTGACCTACTCGACGTGGGCCGAAGAAGTGATGTCCCTGCGCAAGAACTTCACATCGACCGGAACCTCGATCATCGATGGCCTCGCTGCCATCAGCGACACCAACATCTCCGAAGGTCTGCGGCTGGCCAAGGCGCAGCACGACTCGGCGTTGCCCCGGACAGCCGCGCTCAAGGTGGTCGTACTCTTCACCGACGGACGCCCGACGGCGTTCGCCGACAACTTCTGGATGGACGGAGCTACCGACACGTGCGCGGCCGAGGAGACCAGCGGCACCAGCGGTGCCGTGGGCTTCGCGCGCATCGTCGGCAGCGGCAGCGCTACCGGCTATCTCGGCTCGGCCCCGGGCGGGACGACCAGCGGCTCGGGAATCGATTCAGACG
>SPBQ01000327.1 GCA_004525875.1 Myxococcales bacterium | reverse complement strand
GTCGAGGTCGGTACCCGTGCGGCCCGCGCGGGCGTCCACATGCTGGTGGAGAAGCCGCTGGCCACAGACGCGGCTTCGGCGCGCGTTCTCGCGTCGGAAGCCGAGTCGGCCGGGGTCCTGCTGCAGGTCGGACACCTCGAGCGCTTCAATCCGGTGATGGACGAAGTGCACCGGCTGATCGGCACGCCGCGGTTCGTGGAATGTCACCGGCTTTCGCCATTCGCCGGTCGAGGGACCGACGCGAACGTCGTGGTCGACGTGATGATCCACGACCTCGATCTGCTCGCGTTCCTTGTCGACCGGCCGATCGTCGACGTGCAGGCGGTCGGCGTGCCGGTTCTCAGCGAGACGGTCGACATCGCCAATGCGCGCATCCGATTCGAGGGCGGCTGTATCGCCAATGTCACGGCCAGCCGCGTTTCGCTCAAGCGCGAGCGCAAGATGCGCATCTTCCAGGAGGACGCGTACGTCTCCCTTGATCTGGAGTGCCGCAGCGCTCTGATCGCGCGACGACGCGATCCCGCGTCGTCGCCGGCCTCGCGGACGGCCGTGGGGTCTCCGGCGGATTGTCCGATCGGTTCTCCGATGGACGCGATCGAGGTCGAGACCCGCGAGTTCGCGGACGCCGACCCGCTGGCCGCTCAGATCAAGTCGTTTGTCACGGCGGTGCGGGAGGGTCGGCCGCCGGCCGTCGGCGCCCGCGAGGCCATCGACGCGCTCGAGATGGCGGGACGTATCATCGACTGCATCGAGGTCCCGGGTTCGGAAGCGTCGTGATCTCGGACATCGCGCGCGTGCTGATCATTGCCGGCGAGCCTTCCGGCGACGCCCACGCGGCGCGGCTCGCTGCGGCGATGAAGGCGAGCGAGCCGAGGCTCGTGCTTACCGGTGCGACCGGCCCGCGGATGCGCCAGGCCGGCGTCGGGACGATCGTCGATATCGCCGATCTCTCCGTCATGGGCTTTGCCGAGGTGCTCGGCGGCGCCGGTCGCGTCGCGCGGTGCTACCGTCGTCTTCGCGCCGCGATTCGCTCCGATCCTCGCCCGTCGCTGCTCGTGCTCGTCGATTTTCCGGACTTCAACATCGCCCTTGCGGCGGTCGCGCGGCGCGCCCGCATTCCAGTGCTCTACTACGTCAGTCCTCAGGTGTGGGCATGGCGGCGCGGACGTATCGCGAAGATCTGCCGGCGCGTGGACCGGATGATCGTGCTGTTTCCGTTCGAGGAGGAGATCTACCGGTCCCGTGGGCTCGACGCGCGCTTCGTCGGTCATCCGCTGGCCGAGGACGTGGTCGCCGACGCCGCACCGATGGTCACACGTGCGCGCCACGGTTTGCCCGCCGAGGGGCCGTTGGTGGCGTTGCTTCCGGGCAGCCGCAAGAAGACGGTCGCTCACAACCTGCCGATCTTGCTCGATGCGGCACGCCGACTCGGATCGAAGGCGACGTACGCGCTGGCCGTGGCGCCCGGTCTCGATCGGGCGGCGCTCCAGGCCGCAGTGAGCGCGTCGGGCGTGGCGGTCGCGCTCGTCGAGGACGACACGTATAACCTTGTCGCCGCGAGCGACGCCGTGGCGGTGTCGTCGGGGACCGCGACGGTCGAATGTGCCCTTCTGGGGCGGCCGATGGTCGTGGTCTATCGCATGTCGGCGGTCACGTACGTCATCGCTCGCGGGCTGGTCAGGGTCCCCTACATCGCCATGCCGAACATCATCCTGGGCGAGAGCGTCGTTCCGGAGCTCATACAGACGGCGATGACAGGCGAGCGCGTCGCGGCCGAGCTCGCCCACTTCCTCGACGACGCGGACGCCTCCGTGCGTGTGCGCCGGCGGCTGGGTGAGCTGCGTCGTTCGCTCGTCGTTCCGGGAGCCGCCGACCGCGCCGCGGTGCTGGCGCTGGAGATGCTCGGATGACACCTCGCTCGCGCTTGTACGGCTATCTGCGCCCGTACCTCTGGCCGCACTTCGCCGTGGCGCTTCTCTGCATGGTGCTCTACAGCGCGACCTCGGGCATCGTTCCCTACCTCGTGCGCACCGTCGTCGACGACGTGCTGATCAGCGCCGACGCGAGCGGTCTGGCCGCTGTCACACTGCTCGTGCTCGTCGTGTTCGTGGCCCGCGGTCTGCTCGGATTCGGGCAGGCGTACCTGAGCGAGTACGTGGGCCAGTACATCGTTTACGACCTGCGTCGCGAGCTCAACGACAAGATACAGCATCTGCCCGCATCCTACCTCGACCGGGCGTCGACCGGGTCATTGCTATCTCGTGTGACGACCGACGTGCTCGCTCTGCGCCAGGCACTGATCGAGGGCGCCGCCGCGCTGCTGCGCGACGCGACGACTGTGTTCGTGCTCATCGGCGTTGCGTTCTGGCTCGATCCGATGCTCGCGGTCGTTGCCTTCGTCGTGTTTCCTGCGATCGTCGTTCCGCTGCAAAACCTGTCGCGCCGTATGCGGCGATTCAGCCGGGAGGGCCTCGAGACACTGGGTAACCTGTCGGCGCTGTTGCAGGAGGCGATTGTCGGCAACCGCGTCGTGAAGGCGTTCGGGATGGAGTCCTACGAGAAGGACCGTTTCGACGCCGAGAGCCGCTCGCTGGTACGGACCTATCTGAGGGCCGCGCGCATCAAGGCGTTCACGACGCCGATGGTGGAAACGGCTGCGGCGCTGGCCGTGGCCGCCGTGCTCTGGATCGGCGCGGACTCGGTGCTCGACGGTCGCCGTAGTGCCGGGAGCCTGCTGGCGTTCCTCACGGCACTGAGCCTGATCTACGAACCCTTCAAGAAGATCGTGCGCACGAACAACGTCGTGCAGACGGGTCTCGGCGCGGCGGCGCGAATCTTCGAGCTCCTCGACGTCAGCGTCGAGGACGATTCAGGCGGCGACATCGTGATCGACGGCTTCCGCCGGGCGATCGTGTTCGAGGACGTGACCTTCGCCTACGGTGAGGAGAGCGTGCTGGAGGCGGCCTGCGTGGAGATCCTCGCTGGGCAGATCGTCGCCCTCGTAGGGCCGAGCGGTGCGGGCAAGAGCACGATCGCCGATCTCATCCCGCGTTTCTACGAGCCGTGCTCGGGTCGCATCACGATCGACGGCGAGCCGCTCGAGCGGATCCGCCTCGACTCCCTGCGTGCGCAGATCGCCGTCGTGACGCAGTTCACGTTCCTGTTCAACGACACCGTCCGCAACAATATCGCTTACGGACGCGAGGGCCTCGACTCCGCCTTGGTCGAGGACGCCGCGCGGGCGGCAGGAGCGCACGACTTCATCCTCGATCTGCCGCAGGGGTATGACACGGTCGTCGGGGAGCTCGGACTGAAGCTGTCCGGCGGCCAGCGCCAGCGGATCGTGATCGCGCGCGCGCTGCTCAAGGACGCGCCGATCCTCATCCTCGACGAGGCCACCAGCGGGCTCGATGCTGAGTCGGAGCGGCACGTCCAGCGTGCAGTGACCCGCCTGATGCAGGGACGCACGACGATCGTCATCGCACACCGGCTCTCCACCGTGCAGCGTGCCGACCGCATAGTCGTCGTCGATGGCGGCCGGATCGTCGAGATGGGCACGCACACCGAGCTCATGACTGCGGCCGGTTTGTACCGCCGGCTCTACGAGATCCAGTTCGACGAACGCGCGACCGGAGGCATGGGGCATGAAGCGCGGGCCTAGCAGGCCGGGCGCGTTCCGACGTCTGAGGCGCGCTCGACTGTATCACCGGTTCGAGGCGCCGATACTCGGGGTGTTGATCTGGATGTTACTGTGGTGCTTGCGCCTCAGCACGCGCTTTCGCAGCGAAGGAGTCGAGCTGCTCGAGAGGTACTGGCGCGAGGAGCGCCCGGTCGTGCTGGCATTCTGGCACGGCCGCGCGATCATGCTGCCGTTCCTGTACCGACGCCGCGTGGCAGGTGGCGTGCGCGTGTGGATCATGAATAGCGAGCACCGCGATGGTGAGATTATCACGCGGGCGCTGGCGCGCTTCGGAATTCTCTCGACGCGCGGCTCCTCGTCGCGCGG
>SPBQ01000495.1 GCA_004525875.1 Myxococcales bacterium | reverse complement strand
GGGCGGCGACTACGGCGTCCACTCCGAGATGTTCACGACGGGACTGATGCGCCTTCACCAGGCGGGCAAGGTAACCAATCGCAAGGGACTGCACGACGGCTATTCCGTCACCACGTTCGCGCTCGGCACCGCCGAGCTCTATGGCTGGCTCGACGCGAACGCCGAGGTCCGGTTCCTGCCCGTGGAGTGCGTGAACACGCCGGATATCATCGCCAGCAACCGTCGTCTGGTCTCGATCAACGGCGCGCTGGCCGTGGACCTGTCGGGACAGGTGGTTGCCGACGCCATCGCCGGGCGCCAGTACTCCGGCATCGGGGGGCACGAGGACTTCGTGGCCGGGGCGTCGTTCTCCGCACACGGCCGATCGCTGGTGTGCCTACCGTCAACGGCGACGACCGCGGCGGGGCGGGTCTCGCGTATCATCCCGGCCGTGGAGACCGGCACGATGGTTACCACGCCTCGTCACCAGGTCGACACGATCGTTACGGAGTACGGCGCGGCCGAGCTGCGAGGCCTCACTGTCGCCGAGCGCCGCGATGCGCTGAGGTTGATCGCTCACCCCGAGTTCCGCGAGAGCCTGAGTCTCGCTTACTCCTGAGGCACGGACGCGGGCTTGCCGTCGTCGTCCACGGCAACCATCACGAACTCGGCGGTCGTGCACAGCTCGCGGGCGCCGCTGAGAAGATTCTCCGAGTACATGTCGATGTCGACCGTCACCGAAGTCCGTCCCGCACGTACGACCTTGCCCACCAGCTCGACCAGATCCCCCTCGTTTACCGGGTGGCGGAACTCGACCTTGTCCGAGGCGACGGTGACCATGTGCTTTCGTGCGTAGCGCGACGACACGATGTAGGCGAGACGATCCATGAGGCTCAGCGCGTGGCCGCCGAACAGCGTGTTGTAGTTGTTGGTGTGGGTCGGGAATACGATCTCGAAGATCCGAGCTTCCTCTCCTATTTTCATTCTCACCTGCTCACCTCCAGCCGTCCCGGGTGATAACGTTAGCGGGCGGCGAATGCCCGCGCCGAATCCGGGTGCCGGGTCTCATCTTCGGCACTACGTCCGGCGGCCGCGCGTAGAGCGACGTCCATGCGATGCCGCTACTCACGAGGCGGCGTGCCGAGGAGCTCGCGGATCGCGTCGAAGCCCTGCCGCGTCTCGCTGTAGTTGCGGCCGGTGGTCAGGCCGCCGTCGACGACGAGCGCGTGGCCGTTGACGAAGCTCGAGGCGTCGCTGGCCAGGAACACGGCCGCTGCCGCGATGTCCTCCGGCTGTCCGGCGCGCCGGATCGGTTGCCCGACCGAGAATACCTCGTTCAGAATGGCGGTGCGCTCCTTGATGAGGCTCTCGTCGAGCCCGAGCGCGCGGGCGAAGATCGGCGTGACGATGCCACCCGGGCAGATGCAGTTCACGCGGATACCCGACTCGCCGAGCTCGTTGCCGACCGTCTTCGTGAGCTGTATGACCGCCGCTTTCATCGCGCTGTAGATGTGGGGGCCGAAGCCGGCCTGCAGGGCAGCGACGCTGGCGGTGCTGATGATGCTGCCGCCGCCGCCCTGGGCGCGCATCGCCCGCGAGGCGTGCTTCATCCCGTAGACGACGCCGTTGAAGAGCAGCGCGATGGTGCTCTCGAGCGGTCCGCGTTCGACGTCGGCCGCGTCGGCGTCGGTGCCGCCGGCGCCCGCGTTGTTGAACAGGCAGTCGATGCGGCCGAACCGCTCGGTCGCAGTCGCCACGGCGTTGGCAACGTCGGGCTCGCTGGTGACGTCGGTGTGTACATAGGCCGCCGCCTCACCGAGATCGGCAGCCAAGGCCTCGCCGTCCTGGTGGAGGATATCGGCGATCACTACGCGGGCGCCCTCGCGCACGAACATCCGGCACGTCCCGGCGCCGATGCCGCTCGCTGCGCCGGTGATCACCGCGACCTTGCCATCGAGCTGTCCCATGTCGTTCCTCCTGTTCGTGCCGCATCGGCGTGGTCCGCGATCCTGCCACGGTCCTCGGGCTGATGCCCGCGCCCGGTGCCGCCGCGGGGTTCATTCGTCCTCGATTCCGAACCGCTGCTGGTAGAAGCACAGCGCGTGCCGTCGCTCGGCCGCGTCGAGGCTGAGCTCTTCGAGGCGGTAGGCGACCGTGCCGTAGCGCCCCGGCGGATGGGTCTCGAGATATCGCTTCATCGCCGTTCGTGCGCGTTCCGACTCGGGTTGATCGGCGAACCGGTAGATCCGGGAGATCATCGCGAGGTTGTCCGTCATGAAGTCGGGAAAGCGGACATCGAAGGCCTGTCACTCGGGAACGAGCTCGGCGTCTCGCACGCTCGCGCGTAGCAGATCCTGCGCGCGAGCGGCCCAGGTGCGACCGACGACTTGCGGGTCGACGGCTCCGCCGGTTTCATGCCCGTCGCGTCGGCGGCCATGGGGCAGATCGAGGCCGCGACGCGGACCGGGGCACGGTACGTGCGCACGATCCGCGCGTCCGGGAACGTCGCCAGCAGCGCTTGCGATAGTCCTCGATCCGGTGTGGGGCGGGCACGGACTCTGGATCGGCCGGCTCAGGAGGGGTGCTGCATCTCGAGCAGGGGAGCGGTCCTGAACTCGCCGCCTGCCGCGAGCCAGGCGCCGACAACGCGGTTGGCGTCGCGAGCCGGGTTGTAGATGTCCTCCTCGC
>SPBQ01000223.1 GCA_004525875.1 Myxococcales bacterium | reverse complement strand
TCGAACAGCGCGTCGAGATCGAAAGCGCCGCGCCAGCCATCGCGCCACTCGCGCACGTTGTTCGTGAGCAGCGCCGTCGGCATGACGGCCTTCAGCCGGCCGACGGCCTCGATCATCGCCGGCCGGGTGGTGTCGACGTCGCCGAGCGGCCGGGGGCTGCCGAGAAACGTTCGCGCCTCGTCGTCCGAGACCTCGGTTCCGCAGTCGCGCAGCCGCGTCTTGAGCTCGTCGATGAACGCCTCGAAGCCGATCTCGCCGCGCTCGAGCTCGGCCCACGGGCCGTCGTTGCCGAACAAATCGCGGCGGATGCTCTCCCACGCCCCGACCGCCAGCCCCACGCGCTTGCCGAAGGCGACGACTTCCGAGGGCCCGCCCTCGATGAGCACCCCGCCGAGGTCGAAAACGACGGCCTCGACGCGCTCGGGCTTCACCGTAAAGGATCTGGGCGCGGACACGGCGGCGAGGTCGATCAGGACGCTGCGCGCAGGCTGCTGCGAGCCGCCCGCGCCGCGGGTCGTTCGAGCGCGCGCTTGGCGTCGCGGTAGCCGGCCGCGATCATGCGTGCCGACTTCTCGGGATAGGCGTGGAACAGACCGAGCGGGCTGAACCCGCTGAGCTCCTCTCCAGGCTCGATGATCGTTACCGGTACGCCGTGGTAGAGGCCGTTCTCCATGCGTGCGTACAGGTGGCCGGTGTTGCCGATCGTCCGCCACAGGACGTCGAGCAAGCGAGCGCTGTAGTCGGCGAATCCCTTGAAGCTCGACCGATACGGCAGCTGGCTGGCGATAGGCGCCAGGATGAAGACCTCGGTGGCGCGGCACTCGATGGCGTGGTCCAGCGGTACGTTCCACGCCAGGCCCCCGTCCACGTAGTGCTCGCCGCGGATCTCGACCGGGCCGAACAGCGGTGGGATCGCGTACCCGGCACGTGCGACGCTGCGCAGCTCTTGCCAGTCGCGACACATGCGGTTCGACCACATCTGGGCGTGACCGCGCGAGAGATTGAGCAGGACGATCTCCAGCTCGATACGGCTTGCCAGCAAGTCGGGGAAGTCCATGAACTCTTCGAGGCCGGCCGCCATCGTCTCCAGGCAGAAGACCGAGTTCCCGGTCAGCAGATTGTTCTTGAGCGAGGGCCGCAAGCGCGGCAGCGAGCGGAACGCCTTCCAGGCCGCTTCCAGGCCCGCCACGCCGCCGCTGGCAAAGACGCAGCCGTTGATCGCGCCGATCGAGCTGCAGATGAGGACGTCGGGCTTGAGACCCTGTTCTGCGAGGTACTTGAGCGCACCGACCTGGTGCGCTCCGAGTCCGGCGCCGCCGCCGAGGATGAAGACCCTTCTCGACTCCGTGCCCGCCATCTCAGAATCAGAAGAAGATGGTGGTTCGCTCGGCCAGGCCCTTGCGCAGCATGTCCTGGATCACGTCCTTCACCTCCTGGACTTTCTCCTCGACCGCTTCGTCCTCGTCGTTCGACGCGCCGGTGAAGCGCATCGGCGGCGCGAACTCGATGTGGTAGCGCGCCGGCAGCGGCAGCATGCCGAGAGGACCAAGCCATGGCCACGTCAGCGTGATCGGGAATGCCGGCATGCCGAACATACGCCCGAAGCGCTCCAGATTCACGATGCTCGGCGCCTGCTCCTCGGAGCCCACCACCGCGAAGGGGACGATCGGCGTGTTGGTCTCGAGCGCCAAGCGCATGAAGCCGAGGCCGAACTCCTGCAGCTGGTAGGCGTCGGCATAGACCTTGTTCATGCCGCGAATCCCCTCGGGAAACGCCAGCACGCACTCGCCGCCGCGCAACATGTCGGCGCAGGTCTGGCGCGTGCCGACGGCGCTGCCGATGCGGTCGAGCAGCACGCTCAGCCACGGCAAGGTGCCGAGCCAGTACTCGCCCATGGCGCGTGACAGTCGCGGCGGCTCGGCCTCGAGCACCATCGCCGTGCTCACCATGAGGCCGTCGAACGCGACCTGGCCGGCGTGGTTGCCGATGAGGATGCAGCCGCCTTCCGGGACGTTCTCGATACCGCGCGTGATGCACCGGAAGTAGTATCGATACAGGATCGCGGCGGGCAGCATGTAACGCTTGAAGACGCGCGGGCTGTAACCCCACGGATCGTAGCCGTACTCGTTGAGCGAACAGGGGATGTGATCGATGCGCTCGTCGAGCTCCTCGGCCAGCTGTTCCACGCCGGGTAGCCGGTCGAACGCGGACCCCGCCGCACCCGTCATGAAGTCGATCATTCCCACGCGCGGCTTCTCATCGGTTCAGGCTCGTGAAGATGTCCTCGAGAGAGAACAGGGGTTTGAATCCGGTCGCTTCCCGGAAACGCTCACCGCTGACGGTGCAGGGATACTTGATGAAATCGAGCGCGGCCGGCGGAAACGCGTAGAGGCCGAAGCGGAACAGCTGTGAAATGACGAAGTGCACCACGGAATCCGGGAGCGCGAGCGTCCGCGCTCTCACGGCTTCCAGTGCGGTGCCGAGCGGGACCGCACCGGGCCCGTCCACGTTGTAGACCCCACGCAGCTCGTTTTCGAGCGCCAGCACGATGGCCTCCGCGACGTCCTCCTCGTGGATGAACTGCATCATCGGGTCGAAGCCGATCACGGTCGGAACCGGGTCGAGCTTCATGTAGCGACCCACGGCGCTGTGGCCATAGTAACCGAGCGTGTTGACGGGGCGCAGGATCGCGGTGGCGATCTCCGGATATCGCCACATGAACGTTCCCACCAGACCCTCCACCTCGGCCAGGTCGCGGATCTCGGGGAACGTGCGCGAGACGTTCAGGGAATGCCCCTCCCGGATGTAGCGCGGGTTGTCCGCCATGGCGCCGTAGACGTACGAACTCGACAGCACGACGAGTTGCTTCACGCCGTGCTCGGCACAGTTCTCCAGAAGCCGCTGCGTGCCCGTCACGTTGACCTCGTGGCGGACCTCCGGATCGGCGCGAAAGTGGCGGACGAACGCGAGGTGGACGACGGCGTCGGGCTTCTCCACCCGGAAGACGTTGTCGAAGCGTCGCTTGCGTAGATCGACGACGTGGACGCTCACGTCCTCGGGCGCTCCCTCCCACGGCGAGCGATCGACGCCCGTGATGCTCCAACGGCCGGCCACGCGGCGCGAGACGAGCCTCCCCTGTCCACCCGATATCCCTGTGATGAGAAGCTTCTTCATCCTCAGCCGTGCCGCGGGAGGCGGAGTCTATCGCAATGACCACTGCTCTGCCATATACCGCCCACCGTGAGTGTCGGCGTGGAACAGATGAAGGGGAGCCTGCTCGGCGTTCTCGCCGGCGACCGGGTCGGTTCGCGGACCGAGGGGTTCACGCCCGCCGTGATTCGCGACCGCCATGGCAACGAGGATGCGCTGGCCGTGATCAAGCCGGGCCGCCACGGCGCCGCCACCGAGATGACCGCGGCCGTCGCCGAGTCGCTGCTGCGGTTCCCCGAGTTCGATGGCGACGACATGGCTCGCAGTCTGGCCACCGGCGCCGAGCGCGGCCGCGGCTACGGGGCCGGAACGTGGTCCGCCATCGAGCGGTTGCGCGAGGGAGTGCCCTGGCGTGAGGCCGCCGTGGGGCGCGCCGGACGCAGCTCGTTCGGCAACGGCGCGGCCACACGGATCGCTCCGGTAGGTCTCCTGTACGGCTTCGACGTGGAGGCGCTTCGGTGGGTGGCTGAGGAGGCCGCCGCCGTCACGCACCAGCAGGCCCTTGGCGCCGAGGGTGCCGCGCTCCATGCCGTCGCCGTCGCGCTCGCGGCGGGCAGCGCCGGCCGGCGTCTCTCGCCCGCCGGCTTCCTGCTGTCGGTCGGGCGCGAGGCCTCGCTTCGCGAGTACCGCGTGCGTTACGAGGAGGCGGCGCGCATGACCGAGCGCACCGTCGACCAGCGCCGCGTGATCGACAAGCTCGGCAACGGCGAGAACGCCCTGGGCGCGGTCGTCACGGCGGCGTACTGCTTCGCGTGTGCATCGGCCAGTTTCGCCGTCGCCGTCGCGCGCGCCGCCGCCCTCGGCGGCAGCGCCGCCGCCCTCGCGTCGATGACGGGTGCGATCAGTGGCGCCTACCTCGGTGCGGCCCATGTCCCGATGCTCTGGCTCGAGGGGGATGGAGAGGTCGAGGTCGTCCGCGAGCGGCTCGAGGCCGCTGCCGCCGGCCTGGTGGGCGCCGCCAAACGGTTCGCCTGAGCCGGCCCCGTTCGGCTTCGCTCTCAACCGAACAGCTTGTTGCGCCAGCCCGAGCGGTACAGGACGTTCAGGAGCCGTCGGTAGAAGCGCTCGCGCCCACGCATCGATGGGTACCAGAGGAACTCGCGCGAGAGCCCGAGGCGGTCGACGACGATGGTCTGCTGGTCGCAGAACTTGGCGATGCCCTCGGCGCCGTGGCGGCGACCGATTCCCGACTCCTTCACGCCGCCCATCGGCACCTCGGGAATCATCATGTGGATCATGTGATCGTTGACGCAGACGGCGCCCGCTTCCACGCGGCGCGCGATATTCATGGCACCGACCTTGTCCTTCGACCAGACCGATGCCGACAGGCCGAAACGGGAATCGTTCGCCAGCCGCACGGCCTCGGCCTCGTCGCGGACCTTCTGGATGCAGACGACAGGCCCGAAGGTCTCCTCCTGCATGATCTTCAGATCCGACGTCACGTCGGTGATCACCGTGGGCTCGTACCAGTAGCCCTCGCGGCCCGCCACGCGTTTGCCGCCCACCACCACACGGGCGCCGCGCGCGCGGGCGTCCTCGACCTGCTCCTCGACCTCCTCGAGCTGGGAGCAGGACGTCATCGAGCCGATGTCGGCGTCCTCATCGGGGAGCCCCTGGCGGAGCTCGCCGACCTTGGCGACGAGGAGATCGACGAAGTCGTCGTGGACGCTCTCGTCAACGTAGACGCGCTCGATCGAGATGCAGACCTGGCCGGCGTTCGTCAGCCCGCCCCAT
>SPBQ01000071.1 GCA_004525875.1 Myxococcales bacterium | reverse complement strand
CCCGTGACGACGGCCATGTTCGCGTTCACGCTGTGGCCGAGCGGCACGCACTGCTCGCTCTCGATGATGTCGTAGTAGGTCTTCACCCACCCGCGCGCTTCCTCGGGGCTCAGGAACGAGAAGCTCAGCGCGCCGAGACCGGCGTCGACCAGGTGATCTTCATGCAGCAGGTCGGCCGCAACCGTCACGACCACATCTGCGAGTCGATCGAGCTGTTCGCCCGCGAGTTCCTCGCCGACCACGAGGCCGAGGAGGCCAAGCGCGAGGCGGCCAAGGCCGAGCGGCTGGCGCCTCACATCGAGGCGGCGCTTGCCCGCAAGCAGCGCGCGCGGCCGCTGGCCGACGAGGAGATTCCCGTCGTACGCGCCTCGGTGAAGAAAGCGAAGATTCCCCAGACACACGATTCGGCGTTCAGCGCCGACAAGAACAACTAGCGAACGGAAGGAGATCCGAGCATGGCAGCCACCAAGAACGCAGTCGTCGAGCTCTTCTGGAAGATCCACCCGAAGCTCTACCGGTGGACCGGTGGCAGATTCGGCGGGCGACTGATGGGGTTGCCCGTCCTGCTTCTCACCACGCGCGGCCGCCGTTCGGGCGCGCCGCGGACCAAGGCGCTCACCTACCTCCCGCGGGGCGGCGACTTCGTCGTGATCGCTTCGTATCTCGGCGAGCCGAAGCATCCCGCCTGGTGGCTCAACCTGACGGCCAACCCCGAGGCCGAGGTGCTCGTCGGCGGCAAGACAGTACCGGTTCGCTCGCGTGAGGCCGAGGGCGAGGAGCGCGCGGAGCTCTGGCGTGAGGTCGTGGCGATAACGCCAGACTACGAGGAGTACCGGCAGCGTACGCAGCGACGGATCCCCGTCGTCGTTCTCGAACGCCGGCAGTGAACGCCGGCGCGGTGGCGCCTCCAGCGATTCGCTTCGGCTGGTTACCTCGGACAAGTTCCGCCGGAACCTCAGCTGATTCTCCGGAGGATAGAACGTCTTGAGCACACTTGGATTCTGGAACTTCGCGACCGAAGCGCCCGAGAAGCTGGCGCTCGTCGATCCCGACGGTAAGGAGTGGACGCGCGGTGAGCTGCACGCCGCCTGCAACCGGGTAGCCAACGGGCTGCGCGCCGCCGGCGTGGAGCGTGGCGACGCCGTGGCCGTAAACGCCGTCAACTGTGCGCAGTACTACATCCTGCACCTCGCCTGCACACAGATCGGCGTTTACCTGACGCCGATCAACTGGCACCTCGCACCGCCCGAAGTGAGCTACATCCTGAAGGACAGCGGGGCGAAGGTGTTCGTCGGCCACGAGCGTGCGGCAGAGCTCTCCAAGCGTTCCGCCGAGGACGCCTGCCTTGCTGCGCAGGCGTGCTACGCAATCGGCGAGATCGAGGGTTTCCGGTCGTTTGCCGAGCTATCCGAAGGACAGTCCGAGGATCCGCCGGCCGATCGCTGTGCCGGCGCCGTCATGAACTACACGTCGGGGACGACCGGCAACCCCAAGGGCGTCAAGCGTGATCTCGCCCCGCCCGAGTTCCCACCGGACGACGTCTTCGCGCTCATCACGATCTTCCTCGGCATGTTCGGTATCGAGGCCGAGAACGACAACGTTCACATCTGCGGGTCGCCGCTGTACCACACCGCGCCGCTGATCCATTCGAACACCGCGCTGCACTACGGCCACGCCGTCGTGCTGATGGAGAAGTGGGAGGCTGAGGACATGCTGCGGTTGATCGACAAGTACCGCTGCACGACGAGCCACATGGTTCCGACTCAGTTCAATCGCCTGCTCCGGCTACCCGACGAGGTGAAGGCGAAGTATGACATGTCTTGTACGCGGACGATGATCCACGCGGCCGCGCCGTGTCCGCCCGACGTCAAGCGTGCCATGCTCGACTGGTGGGGCGACTCCATCTACGAGTACTACGCGGCCACCGAGGGCGGCGGCACCATCGTCACTCCGGAGGAGTGGAAGAAGTATCCCGGAACCGTCGGCAAGGCGTGGATGGGTGCGGAGATCCGCATCTTCGATGACGACGGCAATCAGCTTCCCACCGGCGAGCGCGGTACCGTCTTCATGTTGCTCGGCGACACGGTGAAGTTCGAGTACAAGGGCGACAAGGAGAAGACACGCAAGAACCGGCTCGACACGGACGACGGCAAGACTTTCTTCACCGTCGGCGACATCGGCTACTTGAACGAGGATGGCTTTCTGTTCCTGTGCGACCGCAAGATCGACATGATCATCTCCGGCGGCGCGAACATCTACCCGGCCGAAATCGAGAACGCGCTGAGCCTCCACCCGAAGGTCGCCGACGTGGCGGTCTTCGGCATTCCGAACGACGACTGGGGCGAGGAGATCAAGGCGGTCGTCGAGCCCGCGCCCGGTGCGGCACCCGGCGACGCTCTCGCGAAAGAGCTGACGGAGTACTGCATCGAGCGCGTCGGCAAGATGAAGACACCGCGCAGTTTCGACTTCACCGACCAGATGCCGCGCGACCCGAATGGCAAGCTCTACAAGCGCAAGCTGCGCGACCCCTACTGGGAGGGGCAGGATCGGGCGATCTAGCGCCCGTGTGGGCTCGCGGTTCTCGGTAGCCTCTCTCGCCCGCCGACGGCAGATCAGCTCTCCGCGCCCCGCTTCAAGTCGGCGACGATGTCGGCGAAATTGCTGGGATCCGGTGCGCGCGTGTTCTCGATGCTCACACTGTCGGCCAGGCCCGCCAGCCGCTGCGTGATCGCCGCGGCCGCGTCTCGACGCGGGGCGACGACGGCGATCGACTCGAGGATCTCGTCGGTGATGCGGCCGGCCATGTCGTCCCAGCGTCCCTGCTTCGACATCGCGTTGAGCTCCGGCTGGAGCTCGCCCCAGCCGTGGCAGTCCAGTGTCGGACGGTAGGCGGGCGTGGATCCGTAGAACGCGAGCTGCTTGCGGACGACTTCCTTGTTCGCGTCGATCTCTTCGGGCGTCTCACCGGTGGCCAGCAGCGTGACGCACATGATCTCGAAGCCCGCGTGACGGTGTCCAGATTTCTCGCGTCCGCGGGCCAGTGCGGGGATCACGACTTCCTCGAGGGACTTCCGGGTCGCGAACGGGTGCGCGACGAAGCCGTCGGCCACCTCGCCGGCCACCTCGGTCATGCGCGGCTGTACGCCTGCGACGAAGATCCGCGGCGGCCCGAAAGGATTCGGACCCGGGTCGAAGGCCGGTGTCATCAGGGTGTGACGGTAGAACTCGCCCTCGAAGCATAGCTTCGAGCTACCCTCCCAGGCGTCCCAGATCGCACGGATCGCGAGCACCATCTCGCGCATGCGCGCAGCCGGCCTCGACCACACCGACGAGTAGCGGTTGACGATGTGCGGCCGGATCTGCGAGCCGAGCCCGAGGATGAAGCGGCCCTGGCTCGCGACCTGAAGATCGTAGCCGATGTTCGCGAGAGTCATCGGATTGCGCGCGAACGCGATCGCGATGGCTGTGCCGAGCGCGATCTTCTCGGTGTGCAGCGATGCCACCGCCAGGGGCAGGAACGGATCGTGCTTCGTCTCGTAGGAAAACGCGCCGTCGTAGCCGATGCGCTCGAGGTGGTGGAACAGCGTTCCGGCCTCGGCCGGGTTCTCGACCGGGACGGTGGTGTAGACTTTCATCGACGGTTCAGAGGTCCGGTCCCATCGAGAAGCGAGACTCCCGCGCCGCTATGGGCCGGTGACGGCCGGCACGCAGAGCTCCCGCTCGACGATGGTGTCGATGGCCTGCGCTCCGAACGAGTCCTCGGTCTGGATCACGCCGCGCACACCCGCGTGCTTGGCCTCGGTCCTGGCGCGCTTCACCTTGTAACAGAGCAAGTGGTCGACCTCGTTGACGATCGCCTCGGAGTTCTTCGCGACGGGCGTGCAGAAGTGCGCCAGCTTCTTGATGTCGTACACACGGTCCTCGAACGGGTCGGCGACCGCTGCCTGGGTTCCTTTCGTGAGCTTTGCCGTCCCCTTGGAGAGCTTCGCCTTGTAACACTTGTAGTGATCGAGGCTGTCGGCCGGCGCCTGCGGCGCCGCGCCCAGTCCCGTGGCCGTACGAATCAGAACGAGGTCGGCCTTGAGCGTGTCGATGCTCCAGGTTCCGAACGCGTCGGTGGCGGCGATGCCGGACTGTTTCACGTGGGCGGGGCCCTTCACCTGGTAGCTGGTCAGGTGCGTACAGTCGTCGACCACGCCGCCGTCATCCTTGTCCGCGGGCGCGCACAACGCTTTCACTTTCTTGGCGTCGAACGAGCCGGTCTCTATCGCATCGGTGAGATCCACGGTGCCCGGCGCCGGCTTCGGCGTGCCGGATGTGTTCTTGGCCTTGTAGCACATGAAGGGGTCGACAGTGGGTGTCGTCACGCCGAAGTAACTCACGTCGGGCTCGCGCGCCGATGCGTACTGCGGCGTCAGGAATCGGTCGTAGAACGACTCACCCAGCAGATGTCGGCGAAAGTGCGCGACCGCATAGAGGTTCTGGATGCGGATCGCCTCCTCGATCGAGAACGCCGGCGGAAGGCACGTCGTCTCGTAGGGCTCGACGAGCGCCGCCGCACCGATGTCGGGCCACTGCTCGATCGTGATGTCCAAGCCGATCAAGAGGTTGCCGATATCGCAGACGTTGGCGAAGTGGGTGTGGTTCCCGCCCACCACGTCGGCGCGGTACAGGGCGTCGCCGCTGCTGATCAGACCATGAGCGTGGATCGTTTCGGCCTGCAGGGGGTCGAGCGTCCCTACCATCAGCATCGTCGGGACGCTGATGCTGGCGAGCTCGCCATCGGTGAGCTGGTTGCTCGAGGCCGCGATCGGCATGATCGCCTTCACCCGCGTGTCGGGGGGGAAGGGCGCGTGTCCCGCAGCCATGAACATCGCCGTCATACCCCCATAGGAGTGGCCCGCTACACCGACGGTCTGGGTGTCGATCCGACCGAAGAACGGGCCGGCTTCCGTCGTGTTGAGGACCTCCATCTCGTCGATCACGAAGGCGATGTCGGGGAAGCGGTCGGCCTCCGGGGCGGGTGAGGACATGTCGAATGTGGTGTTGCCCGTGTGCTCGGGTGCGACGACCACGAAGCCGTGGCTGGCCAGGTGTTCCATCAGTCGCACCGACTGCGTGTTGATGCCGCCGAAGCCGTGGGAGAACACGATGAGGGGCCGCGCGCCCTGGCTGGCGACCGGTACGTCGTCGATGGCCAGCTCCGAGGTGAGGCCGATGGGGCCGAGCAGCTCGTAGACGGACGGATCGCCGACCCAGTCGGCCACGTCGACCGGATACCAGACGTCGAGGGCCAGCTCGCGGTCGGCACGGGCGGCATCGATCACGGTGAGCTCGGTGCGGCCTACGCCCCACGGACCGGTCAGGTCCGGAATATCACCCGCTGCGGCCACGTCGCCCGCCATCGTGAACGTGAAAAGGAAGAGACCGGCCGTGAGGGTGGCCGCCTGGAACTGAGATCGCTTCATCGCTGCTTGCCTCCGGGGGGAGTCGCCCGGGGCGGGCGCGTATGGAGCGCCGGACGACCGCGCGGAGCCTACTATCCTCCGCGCTCCGTCGTCAAACCAGTATTCGGTCTACCGGCATGGGATTTCCCCGGACCCATCTGCGCACTTTTCTCGAGGATCGGCATCCGGTCTCTAGCAGCCTGTAGGAGAGCCCCGGCTCGGTCCGGGGTTCTTCAACAGGCTGCTAGCGCACGATCGCCGGCGCCACGAAGCGAGCGACGAGAGTCCGCTCTTCCTCTGCGCTCTCGCCCGGCGACGTCAGCAGCGACAAGATCACACGTACGAGCCATCGGGCGAGCAGCCGGTCGGACGATTCGTCCTCTCGCTCGCCGACGAGCCTTGCGATGAACGTGGTGGTGAGCGCGTCGATGGTCTCGGAGCCGCGCGAGATGCCGGCGCCCAGGCCGGCATCTGCCGGGGCAAACCAGGCCGCTGCCGCCGGTGTGTTCCGGACGTGGTATACCGAGCGCAGGACACTCTCGACCACGTGCTCGACGGGATCCTCGATGGAGGAGACCTCCGCGCCGACGCGTGCGGCGAGCTCGACGGCCGTGCGGTTGACGAACGCCAGATGGAGATCGTGGCGGGTCTTGAAGTAGCGATACAGCGTGCCGCGCGAACAGCCGGCGTAGCGTGCAATATCGCTCATGCTCGCCGCCGATACGCCGAGCTCGACGAACGCGTGCGCGGCTGCGTTGAGGATCTTGTCGACGGCCAGATCGGCCTGCTCCTCGCGTAGCCAGCCTCCTGCCATCAGTCCAGTCCTTGCGCACGGAACGGCAGCGTTTCGTAGCGCCGGACGAAGTGGCCCGAAGCGTATCTCCCTCGCTCGCCGTCGACATGGAAGCGGGGGCAGCGGGCAAGGAGCTCCTCGAGCGCGATTCGGGCCTGCAGCCGCGTGACCGCCGCGCCGATGCAGTGGTGCGGTCCGTAGCTGAACGTGAGGATGTGCTTGATCCTTCGCTCGACATCGAGATCGGCGGCGGTCGGTCCAAATTCGCGCTCGTCGTGGTTGGCGGAGCCGTAGAGCAACATCACTTTCTTCCCCTTCGGGATGGTGGTTCCGTCGATCGTGACCTCCTGCGTTGTGGTCCGTGCCAGACCCTGTACAGGAGAGGTCAGCCGCAGGAACTCCTCGACGGCGGTGCTGATGCGCGCGGGATCCTCCAGGAGAAGCGCGCGCTGCTCGGGGTGGCGCGTGAGAAGATCGAGCGAGCCACCGAGAAGGCCGGTGGTGGTGTCGTTGCCTCCGGTGACCATCGTGAATGCGAAGCCGAGGATCTTGATGAGCGGAACCTCGTCCTCGTTGATGCGGGCCTGCACCAGCGCCGAGATCATGTCGTCGCCCGGTTGCTTGCGGCGACGCTCGATGAGACCGGTGAAGTACTCGTAAAGCTCCACGACGGCCGCGCCGGCGCTCGTGACATCACCGGCCGCGTTGGCGGCGACGATCCCGTCGGTCCAGCGATCGAACAGGGCGCGATCCTCCTGCGGAACGCCGAGGTAGTGGGCGACGACGAAGCTCGGTAGCGGACCGATGAGCTCTGCCACGATGTCGGCTTCGCCCATCTCGCGCAGTCGCTCGACCCGCTCGACGACGAACGCTCTTATGTCGTCCTCGATGTCGCTGACCCGGCGCGGCGTGAACCCGCTGCTCACGAGCTTGCGCAACTCGGTGTGCTCGGGTGGGTCCATCATCACGATCGGTGCGTTCTCGACACCGAGATCCTCGCGTTCGCCGTAGCGGAAAGTCAGGCCGTCGGCCGACGAGAAAGTCTGGAAATCGATGGCGGCGTCGAAGACATCGCGGAATCGGGACAGGACCCAGAAGTCGCCCCAGTCGACGTAATGAACGGGGTCGCGGTCGCGCAGCGCTCGGTACATCGGGAACGGATCACGCCAGCTCTCGGCGGCGCGGGGCTGGAAGACGGGTTCGGCGGCGGCTGGTTCGAGGGTCGGCGGCATGGTCGGCCTCCTGCATGCTGATGAACAAAATCAATAATTTGATTATTTGGTTATACAAAATCTCGCTATTTGTAAACTGACTGGCGATGGCGGCCGTGGCCGACGGGGGGTGCCCGCCCGGGTCACCGGCCGTATTGACCCCCGGACGGGCCCAGGGCGCTGCGCCGCAGATTGCCGGGCGGATCCACTCCCGAACCCGCGCAAGTCCGCAGTTCTCGCGGTCTTGGTGCGGTCACCTGCCCCGCGGCCGTCACGAAACGTCGTAGCTGGACGCCGTTTCGCTCGCCATGTTAAGTGATTCGACCAGCCTGCTTCTGAACGGGGGAGACAACCGCATGAGAGCTTCATCGGCGAAGGCGAACGCCTTCGCGATCGCCGCAACCGTCGCCGTGTGCGCGTCGCTCGCGCTCGTCCAGTCCGCGCCCGCCGAGCCTCAGGGCCCGCCACCGTGGCAGCGCACCGAATCGCGGGCCGACTGCACGGACTACGAACCGCTGCGCACGCCGCTGTTCGGCGAGACCCACGTTCACACGACCTATTCGTTCGATGCCGTCAGCGGCGACGTTCGCTCGGGGCCGCGCGATGCGTACGACTTCGCCAAGGGGTCGGCCATCGACCTGCCGCCCTATGATGCCGGCGGAGTCGCCCAGCGCAGCACGCAGCTCAGGCGCCCTATCGATTTCGTGGCCGTCACGGATCACGCCGAGACCATCGGCGAGGTCCAGATCTGCCAGAACCCGGTGCACCCGAACTACAACGATCCGATCTGCGTGAACTTTCGCGATGCGATCCCGCAGGAGAGCCAGGTGGCCGGCGTCGGCGTCGTCATTTTCGGGGTACTTACGGCGGTGCCCAGTCCAGCCCGCTTCGACTTCTGTGGGGTTGACGGAAGCGTCTGTAGCCAAGAGGCGTCGCTGGTGTGGCAGGACATGCAGGACGCGGCCGAGGAGCACTACGATCGCAGCGACGCCTGTGGCTTCACGTCGTTCGTCGGCTACGAATGGACCGGCAATCCGGCCACGCAGAATATCCATCGCAACGTCATCTTCCGCAATGAGGACGTCCCCTCGCTGCCGACGAGCTACATGGAGGAGCCCACGCCCGAGGGGCTCCACGCCGCACTCACGTCGGGTTGCCTCGATGCGGTCGACGACTGTGATGTTTTGATCATCCCGCACAATTCCAATG
>SPBQ01000536.1 GCA_004525875.1 Myxococcales bacterium | reverse complement strand
GACGGTGGCGAGTTACTGGTGTACGGCATGGCCGACGTCCGCGTCGGAGGAAAGCTGCTGACCGGCTCCGATGGCAGCGGGGAGGATCTCGTCGTCGATGTCTGCCGTCTGACCGTGGAGCCGGGCGGATCGATCGACCACGCCCTCCGTGACGCTCAGAGCTACGCCGACGCCGACAACAACGTCCTGATCATCCGCGAGAGCATGACGGTGGAGGCGGGCGGCGAGATCGTCGCCTCGGGGATCGACGGTGGCAAGAACATCATCCGCTTCCGCGACCCGGCCAAGCCGCCGTTGCTCGAGGGTACGGTCGACCCGGCACCGGTTCTGATCACCGACCCGTCGCTGGTCGGCTGCCCCGTGTGCGGCAACTCGGAGATCGACCACACCGAGAGCTGCGACGACGGCAACACGACTTCCAGTGACGGCTGTCGAGACGACTGCCAGGACGAGGGCTGCCTGGCCGAGTCGCCCGGCTACCCGAGCACACCGCTGTGCGACGACGGCGACGCGTGCACGATCGATGTCTGCGATCCCGTCGGCCATGCGTGCGGCCACATCACGTCGTGCGAGGAAGGGGTCGCGTGCACGGTCGACACGTGTGTGGCCGGTGCATGTGAACACACGGCGGATGATCTTCTGTGCGACGACAATGACGACTGTACGGCCGACGTCTGTAGCCCCGCGGCGGGTTGCGTGTACGCGAACCTGACCGGGCCGGCCTGCGAGGACGGTGACCTGTGCACGCAGACCGGTACCTGCAGGAGGGGTGCGTGTGACGCGACCGACAAGCGTCCGACCACCAAGAACAAGATCGCAGTGCGTCTCAAGCCGGGAGCAGCCGACAGGCTCTCTGGGAAGGCGCAGCTTTCGCTCGAGACCTTTACCCCGGACCTCGTGCTGACGGGCATCGCGCTCGAGCTACGCGACCAGGACGATCGGACCGTCTATGCGGCAACGGTCGCGGGCTCGGAGTTCGAGGTCTCTGCTTCCGGGACACGCTACAGGAACGCGACGGGGGCTCCGGGAATCGACTCGGTGCGGATCTCGAGCGTGACATCGAAGGGCGTGGCGAAGGTGCGCGTGAAGGCCAAGGATGTCGAGCTGGCGGGTGCGGCCGATCAGGCCGTGATGTCTCTGTCGTTCCTGTTCGGGCTGGATCCGGCGGTTGACGATTGCCTTACGGCACGGCGCGTACCGTGCAAGTCCGCTGCTGCCAAGACGACCTGCAAGTAGCCGCGCGCGACTCGTGACTACCGCCGGGCCGATCGACCGGGGGCAACCGAATGCTGGTAGTCGCTGCCGCGCCAGGCCATGTTGCCGACGCCCGGCAATTGAACGAGGGCCGGGCAGGGGTTGATCGAGCGGCGAACACGGCCAAGTCTCTGCCCGTGTCTTCCCGCCCCTGGCTGCAGCGCTTCGTCTCCGGTCCCTCCGGCGTCCTATGCGTCGGCGGTACGCTCGCATGTCTGGTGGCGGCCGGCTGCGAGCGAGAGCCGGCTCCGGTTGCGTCCTCGTCGCCGAACATCGTTCTGATCACGATCGACACGATGCGTGTGAATCGCGTTTCTCCGTACTTCACGACGCTGGACACGATCCTCGCGCCGTTCCTGCGGATCTCGGGACCGGGCGGCATCGTTGCGAGATCGCTCGAGGCCGCGGGCTACCGCCCGAGGTATCCCACTCCGAACATCGACGCGCTCGCCCGCGACGGGGTGGTCTTCGACGCGGCGTACTGCGACGTCACGTGGACCACGCCGTCGATGGCTTCCACGATGACGGGCACCTACGCTCTGCGTCACGGCTTGCGGTCGAACGCTCACCGTCTCAACGAGAGCCGCGTGACTCTGGCGGAGATCCTCGGGGCGCACGGCTACCAAACCGGCGCGGTGATCGCGTCCTATCCACTCGACTCCATCTACGGGCTCGATCAGGGCTTCGGAGTCTACGATGATGCGTACACGGTGCCGCTGTTCGGGCGCTTCGCCGGAGAGGATGCCGATAGCGATGCCGGCCGGCCGGTACGGTCGGCCTCGTCGATTGGCATGGGGCTCAAGACCGACGCCGAGGTGAGCGATGCCGCGACTCGTCTCATCGTTTCGTTCGCGGAAAACGACGCTCCGTTCTTCGTGTGGCTTCACTACTTCGGGCCCCATTCGATTCAGTACGAAGACCTCGACAATAGCGAGAACGTCCGCTTGCACGTCGCCACCTATT
>SPBQ01000353.1 GCA_004525875.1 Myxococcales bacterium | reverse complement strand
GCTGAACGATACCGTCGCCGCAGGACTCGAGGGCGCACGCTGCATCACAGCCGTCGCCAAGCGCCGTATTGCCGTCGTCGCAGGTCTCCGTACCGCAGGCCGCACCGTTGTTACACGCCGCGCTGAGCGTGCAATCGCGATCGCAGCCATCGCAACTCACAAGATTGTCGATACCGTCGTCGCACTCCTCGGCTAACGACACGTCGACAATGCCTTCGCCGCAATAAGAGAAGCCCGGAAACATCGCCGCAACGACGCGCGTGGATTCGACGATAAACACGTCTGCCAGCTCGTGGAACAGATCCTCGGTGGTGAACTCTCCCCCATTGACTGCGCCGATCGTAGGATCGTCGATTCGCGGATCATCAGTGAAATCCGCAGCCGCGAGCGTAAACGAGCAGGACGTGTTGGTCGCGTCGCGCAGCGCCATCATCTGGGCCGGAAGCTCGCGATCGGCCGGCTTGAAGCCGGTGGGCAGCGTCTTGCCGGGCCAGGCGCTGGTCGCCATGCAGTTGAGATTCGTCTCGCGGCGGTCGAAACAGGCCCCTCGCTGTCGCATGCGGCCGCGCAGGGCGCTGGTAAGACGATCTCCGAGGACGGTCCGACAGGTGACCTCGAAGCTACCCATCGGACTGTCATTCTGGCGGTAGATGACTGACTGCAGGCGATCCCCGGCTTCGCGCACGAGGTCGTAGCCGCACTCCATCATTTTGCGCCAGTCGTCGGCCGCGTCCTGGGGATTCGGGCACAAGGTGTCGAGATCGAGGCTCGCCGGGCTGCGGGTGTCCGTGCTGCACCGAGTGCCAATACGGAAGCCGAGGCTCGCCGCCTTGTCGGCCACGTGATTGAGACGCTTGTCGATGTTCGGAGCGCCGGTACCCGGGCCTCCCAACTTCGTCGGCTCGCCCATGCAGTTCACCGACGGAGTGAGCGTGCCCACGGCCTGCTGCTCTGCGCAAACGCCGCGCGTTTTCATATGCTTGGAAGCAAGTTGTGTTAGCGACCGGGTGACCTTCGTCCTACAGCGAGCGTCCTTTTTGCTCATCACCGCCGCATGCGCGTCGGTTACAAGGATCGCGTGGATCGCCGTCGCGGCGAACAGCGCGACGACGCCCCAGACGACAACGGTCGTCGTGGATGGGAAGATGCATGATCGACGACTCATCTGCGTTCTCCGCAACTCAAAAACATCGACAAATGTACGGCCGCGAAACCACTCCTTACACCGGGATCGACAGGCCCTACCCCGCGCAGTGTGCCGGCCCCGGCCGGCAACGGACTAACGCAGCTATAGCACGCAACTAAGCCGCACAGCCAGGCAATTGCCAGGAACAATCGCCAAACGCAGGCCTTCGGGGACCACCGCCCTAACCCGATCGGGCAGCACCGCCGACCATCGTCGGTCACCGGGATCGATCCCAGCGGTTGCCGCGAGCCCCCCCTTCCGAGTCCCTGGGGCCCGGCGACTCAGAACCGAACAAACGTATCGGTGCTCGTGAATCCAGGCCCGAGTAGCTCGAACGGGTCGAATCCCGCGACCGGCGTCCCATCGCTCTCGAAAGCCTGCACGGTAGACGGCGCGCCACGACCTGGTACGAAGATGATCTCCTGGACTCCGTCGTAGTCCACGTCCGCCCCGCACGCACGTCCTCCAGCCATCGAGTCGGCGGGTATGGAGGGAACGATGCTGATATCCTCGTCTGTCTTCGCCTGCGGCAGCCGCTCGCCGTCGCCCCCGAAAACCTTGATCAGCGGTGTCCCCGTGCTCGGAACGGTGATGATCTCCGCCGACCGGGCCGGCGCCACGTCGCCGATGCAGACCTGGACACCATCGGACTCCACAGGGTCGTAGGCAAGCCACTGCGCCAGTAGCTGGCCGGTCGAAGAGAAGACGCGGACCACCGGGAGTCCCCCCTCGGTCCCCACGACGATCTCGTCGCCAGGGCTATCATGGATGTCCCCCACGGCAACAGTGCCGCCTGTTGCCTCGACCGGAACGTTCAGGGACGGAGACAGCGGGAACGTCCCGTCGCGCTCGAACGCGAAGAACCGGCCATCGAGGAACCATGACTCCTGCTCATCGAAGCGGCGGAAGATCCGAACCTCGACCTCTCCACGCCGCGAATCCGCCTGAACGGCCACGATTCGCTGAGGCTCGTCCTCGTCCTCGGTAAAGTTACCGATCGCAACGTTGACGCCGCCACCGACGCGCGGTCCCTCGACGCCGAGAGGCGGTCGATTGGACAACGCATCGAACTGATCAACGGGCCGATCGCCTCTACCACCTTCGTAGATCGCGATCCTTCCGTTGCTACCCCGGTGCCCCGATGCGACGGCGAGATGGACCTGTCCGGGCCCGACTCTGCCGCGATCGTCGAGCACCGCAATCGACATGTTGCCAGCGATTCCGTTCAAGCTGGCGTCCGGGTTGTGCTCATCGCCCTCCACCGAATAGCCGACGAGCCGTCCCTGCCCCGCCGAGAAGATGCGCGTCGTCAGGCCATACTTACCGCCCCACTCGAAGAGCAGCGAACCGTCGATGCCTGACAGAACGCTGACGACCCCGGCACCACGACGCCCTTGCCACGGAGCACCGATCGCTCCACTCAACGCATCCGGGGTCCCGTCGTGGTTGAAATCGAGGCCTCCGCTCACGGAAGACCCGAGCTTGCCATCGGTGAACGCGCCATCGACTGACCAGAGCGTGGCCCCATCTATGCCGCTCACGGCCACCGTGCGACCCGCCTCCGACACGACGGTCGAATCGCCGTCTTCGTCCGCCGGAACGTCATACCTCGGCACTCCCACCGCGAAATCGTCGATGCGATCGCCGGTGATGTCACCGAGGTCCGCCACTGAGCTGCCGAAATTGGCATTCTCTTGCGGCGAAGAATCCGTGGCGGCCATCAACAGCTCTCCGTCTCCTCGATAGACCTTGATCTCGCCCGCGCCCGTCAAACCCGAATCGCTCGATTTGAATGATCCGACCACGATCTCCTCGAGACCGTCAGCGTCGCGATCCCCAGCGCGGTCCGCACTCTTGCCGAGGTTGTCCTTGCGAGCACCGACCTGCTCGAAGATCGGCTCGCCATCGAGGTCGCCCCGCATGATGAGGGTCAGACCGGTCTGGCGGACGCGCTTCACGTTCCTCTCTGGAGAGCCGATGACGACATCGTCGACGAGGTCGCCATCGACATCCGGTACGGCAGCGATGGCACCGCCGAAGAGCTCTCCGCCCTGCTCACCGGCCGTCGTCGAGATCAGATCACCGTTTCTTCCTGAGTGCACGTGCACCCGGCCCGGCCGGACGGTCTTGTCCGCACGCTCGTTGACTCCGGAGACGACGACGTCGGGCCAACCATCGCCGTTGACGTCACCGATGCCAGCAACCGCGGAGCCAAACGCCCCTTCGCTCTGCGAACCCAGGATCTGAAAGCGCTTACGGTTGGCGATGGTGATAACCTCGGCCTTGCCGCCGTTGGCGAGCGCGCCACCCTCGGGATCGGGATTCTGGCTGGGTCGCACATCGAACCCCGGCGAGCCGACGATGATCTCGTCCTTGCCGTCGCCGTTGAGATCGCCGACAAAGCCGACACTGTAGCCGAAGTATTGTTTCGGTTCCTTGCCGGCACGGACGAACAGGCGCCGCCCGTTTGCGCCGGAGAACACTTTTACGATACCGGCGTCCTCCTCGAAGTCATCGCCAACCCGCCGAGGCGCACACGGGGCGCCGACCACGATGTCGT
>SPBQ01000011.1 GCA_004525875.1 Myxococcales bacterium | reverse complement strand
CGCGCTGCTCACCCTGCTGACGCGGATTCGTGGCGCCCGGCAAGCCGTCGAGGTCGGCACGTTCACGGGGCTGAGCGCCCTGGCGATCGCCCGCGGGCTGGCGCCGGACGGGCGCCTGCTGTGTTGCGACGTCAGCGAGGAATGGACCGCCATCGCGCGCCGGACCTGGGAGCGCGCCGGCGTCGCTGATCGCATCACGCTGCGAATCGCACCGGCCATCGAGACCCTGCGCGCGTTGCCTGCCGACCTCTCGATCGACATCGCCTTCATCGACGCGGACAAGACCGGCTACCGCGACTACTACGAAGAGATCCTCACGCGCATGCCGGCCGGCGGCATCATCTTGCTCGACAATGTGCTGTGGATGGGAAACGTTATCGACCCCACCCGCAGCGACGCCGACACGTGCGCGATCCGTGCCTTCAACGACTTCCTGGCCGCCGACGACCGCGTCGACTGCGTGATGCTGCCGGTCAGCGACGGGCTCACCCTAGCGGTAAAGCGCTGAGATCAGGGCCACGCGGGGAGGCTAACGCAATTCTCACACAGTCGTGACCAGGGCTTAACCGTCCCCTCACACTCCCATCGTCTACCCTCTGTAGAAGAGGGTGCAGATCCTCGGCAGACGGCATCGGCTCCCGGCGTCGCGCCGGAGGCTACCGACGACAGGCGAACTGTCTCTGGAGGGACGAATCAACGTGAGATCACCTACCCAATCGGCGGCCCTCGCCGTCGCCGCCGTCATGTTCCTTGTCGCCCCTGCTCAGGCCCGCGACCAGATCCGCATCGTCGGCTCTTCCACCGTTTTCCCCTTCTCCACCACCGTCGCCGAGAGCTTCGGCAAGTCCACCGATTTCAAGACTCCGGTCGTCGAATCCACGGGCACCGGCGGCGGCATGAAGCTGTTCTGCTCGGGAATCGGCGAGGGCACGCCGGACATCACGAACGCCTCGCGCCGCATCAAGGCCTCCGAGCTCGCGCTGTGCGCCGGCAACGGCATCACCGTCACGGAGGTAACGATCGGCTTCGACGGCATTGTTCTCGCGCGGGACAAGCGCACACCGCGGCTCGACCTGACGAAGGAGCAGATCTTCCTGGCGCTGGCCGAAAAGATCCCTTCGAACGGCAAGCTCATCCTCAACCCGAACCAGAAATGGAGCGACATCGACCCCGGCTTCCCGGCGACACCCATCGAAGTCCTCGGACCACCGCCCACCTCGGGCACGCGCGACGCGTTCGTGGAGATCGCGATGGAGGGCGGGTGCAAGACGCTGGCCGGAGCCGATGAGCTCGGCCTGAAGGAGAAAACGTGCCACGCGCTGCGCGAGGATGGAGCTTTCATCGAGGCCGGCGAGAACGACAACCTCATCGTCCAGAAACTCCGGGCCAATCCCGGCGCCATCGGAATCTTCGGTTACAGCTTCCTCGACCAGAACCGCGACAAGCTCCAGGGCTCGATGGTCGGCGGGGTCGAGCCCACGTTCGAGAATATAGCCGATGGCACTTACGGTATCTCGCGATCGCTCTACTTCTACGTGAAGAGAGAGCATGCGGGCACGATCCCCGGCATTTCCGAGTATGTGAAGGAGTTCACGAGTGAGCGCGCCTGGGGCCCGGAGGGCTACCTGGTCGACAAGGGACTCATCCCCCTGGACGACGCGCAGCGCGCGCGAATGCGTGACCAGGCCGTCGCGCTGACCGAGTTGAGTAACCTCTGACCCGAGTGCCGACATCGGCGGTGAGCGCAGCCCTCACCGGGCAGCAGGCTCGATGAGTCCCGCCTTACTCACCACCGTCCTCCTGGGGCTCTGCGCCGGCGCGTACTACGTCGGCCGCGGTCGTGCGCTCGCCATCAGCGACGGTGATGCCACGCGACTGCACTCCCTTCCGAGCCACCATGGGCTCTACGTAGCATTGTGGTGCGGCGTGCCGAGCCTGTTGCTCGTGCTCGCCTGGCTCTCGGTCGAGCCCCTGATCGCCGACCAGATCATCGAGCGGAGCCTCTCGGCAGACGCGGTCTCGCTCGAGCCCGCGATGAGGCAGCGGCTGCTCGAGTACGTCAAGAGGTTGGCCGGCGGCGACGTCGTGGGACGCGAGATCGACGATGTACTGCGGGGTGCCGCCGACCGTTACACGACCATCCGCACATTCGGGAACGCAGCGATGACGGTCGTCGCCCTCTCGCTCGCGGTCGCCGGACTCGCGCTCGGCCGTGGACGGATCGCGATCCCCCTTCGCGCACGCCACGCCGTCGAGGGCGCGCTCGGCTGGGCAATGATCACGGCATCGACGCTCGCGGTCCTGACGACGCTAGGAATCGTGCTCTCCCTTGTCTTCGAGACTCTGCGATTCTTCGACAAGGTACCGATCCTCGATTTCCTGTTCGGTCTGCGCTGGAGCCCCCAAACGGCGATGCGCGCGGATCAGGTGGGATCGACGGGGACGTTCGGCGCGATCCCGTTGTTCACGGGCACGCTGCTGATCACGTTGATCGCCATGAGCGTGGCGGTTCCGATCGGCTTGTACTCGGCCATCTACATGTCCGAGTACGCATCGCGCCGCGTTCGCGCGATCGCCAAGCCTACGCTGGAGATCCTCGCCGGAGTTCCGACCGTCGTGTACGGGTTCTTCGCCGCGCTCACGGTGGCTCCTTTCTTCCGTCAGGCCGGCGGCCGACTCGGACTGAACGTCGCCTCGGAATCGGCACTGGCGGCCGGGATCGTCATGGGGATCATGATCATCCCGTTCGTCTCATCACTCTCCGACGACGCCATGAACGCCGTACCGCGGCCCCTGCGCGAGGGCGCCTACGCGCTGGGAGCGACGCAGTCAGAGACGATCAAGCAAGTGGTGCTACCGGCCGCGCTTCCGGGCATCGTGGGCGCTGTACTGCTCGCCGTCTCGCGCGCGATCGGCGAAACCATGATTGTCGTGATGGCGGCCGGGCTCACCGCCAATCTCACGCTCAACCCGCTCGCGGCAGTGACCACGGTCACGGTTCAGATCGTCTCGTTGCTCGTCGGCGACCAGGAGTTCGACAGCGCCAAGACACTCGCCGCGTTCGCGCTCGGACTCGTACTGTTCGTGACAACGCTCGGCCTCAACGTGATCGCCCTGACGGTCGTACGGCGATACCGGGAACGCTATGACTGAATCCGGCGCGGACAGCGCGGCCCGCCAAAGCGTTGCGGCGAAGCACATGCGGCGTCGATACGCGGCCGAGCGACGCTTTCGGGCCTACGGCATCGCAGCCCTCGGCGTGGCGGTAATGTTCCTGCTGCTCTTGCTGGGATCGGTCACCTACCAGGGCCTCCCGGCCTTGCGCGAGTCTCAGATCCGTCTCGCGATCGACTTCGACGCCGAGTACATCGATCCCGATGGCAGGCGCGACCCGGAGGTGCTGGGCGACGGCAACTACCTCGCGCTGGCCCGACGCGCGCTGGTGACGCTGTTTCCCGACGTCACGACGCGTGCGGACAGGCTAGGCCTCTATGCGCTCATCAGCTCCGGAACCGGCGTCATGCTGCGCAACAAGGTACTGGCCGATCCGACGCTGCTCGGTCGCACGGAGACGATCTGGGTCACGGCGGACGACGACGCGGACCTGTTCCTCAAGGGCAGGATGGACCCGGACGTCCCGGAAGCCGACCGTCGCCTCGACGACGACCAGATCGGCTGGCTGCGCGCCCTCCAGCGTGAGGGCAATGCCCGCGTCGTCTTCAGCCGCACGTTCTTCACCGCCGGCGACAGTCGCGAGCCCGAGCAGGCGGGTATCCGGGCTGCGGCGATCGGCTCGCTGCTCACGCTGCTCGTCACGCTGCTGCTGAGCTTTCCACTGGCGGCGCTCACGGCCGTGTATCTCGAGGAGTTCGCCCCGGAAAACCGCTGGACCGAGCTCATCGAGGTAAACATCAACAACCTCGCGGCGGTGCCATCGATCATCTTCGGCCTGCTCGGCCTGGCCGTGTTCCTGAACTTCTTCGCCCTACCGCGCTCCGCGCCGCTGGTGGGCGGCATGGTCCTGGCGCTCATGACGTTACCGACGATCATCATCGCCGCCCGCGCCTCGCTCGCAGCCGTCCCGCCCTCGATCCGTGAGGCCGCGCTCGGAATCGGGTCCTCGCAGGTCCAGGTCGTGACGCATCACGTGCTCCCCCTGGCGATGCCGGGGATTCTCACGGGAACGATCATCGGCATGGCACGCGCACTCGGGGAGACGGCGCCGCTTCTCATGATCGGGATGGTCGCCTTCATCGTCGACATTCCCGGGAGCTTCACCGATCCGGCGACCGTTCTGCCGGTGCAGGTGTTCATCTGGTCGGACAGTCCGGAACGAGCGTTCGTCGCCAAGACGGCCGCGGCGACCATGGTCCTCATCGTTTTCCTCATCGGCATGAATGCGACGGCCGTCTGGATGAGGCGAAGATTCGAGCAGCGCTGGTAATCCATCCGAGGAGCCCCAAGAGATGCAAGCAGCCCACGCCGACCGCCCACTTGTGACCGTCCTCCCGCGTAGAGACCGGCAAAACGCAGGCGCGCGGAACTCTCGAAAACTGAGCACGCGGGGACTCCGCGTCTCCTACGGCGACAAGCCGGCCTTGTTCGACGTAGATCTCGATATCGCGGCACATCAGGTCGTCGCACTGATCGGACCGTCGGGCTGCGGGAAGTCCACGTTCCTACGCAGCCTCAACCGCATGAACGACATCATCGAGGGCTGTCGCGTCGAGGGCAGCATCACACTCGACGGCGAGGACATCTACGACAGCAAGGTCGACGTCGTCCAGCTCCGTGCGCGTATCGGCATGGTGTTCCAGAAGCCGAACCCGTTTCCCAAATCGATCTACGACAACGTCGCCTATGGGCCGCGCATTCATGGTCTGGTACGGTCGCCGGCCGAACTGGATGAGCTCGTACACAAGAGTCTCGAACGCGCGGGCCTGCTCGACGAGGTCAAGGACAGGCTGCAGGAGCCCGGCACGAGCCTGTCGGGGGGGCAGCAGCAGCGGCTGTGCATCGCACGCGCAATCGCGGTGAGCCCGGAGGTGATCTTGATGGACGAGCCGTGCTCGGCGCTCGATCCCATCGCGACGGCGAAGATCGAGGATCTCATCTTCGAGCTGTGCGAGAAGTACACGATCGTCATCGTGACCCACTCGATGCAGCAGGCGGCGCGGGTCTCGCAGCGCACGGCGTTCTTCCACCTCGGATCGCTTGTCGAGGAAGGCGAGACCGAGCGGATCTTCACGAATCCGACCGACTCGCGCACCCAGGACTACATCACCGGTCGTTTCGGCTAGCGCGCGAAGCGCACAAGCCGCCGGAGGCGGCGTTATGCGATGTCGGGGCTCGCTCGCGAAGTGAGCGAGCCGCCGCTTTGCCGGCGCGGCGCCCTCTGCTATAGGGCGAGCCCACGGAGGCTCACCATGACCTGGATCGTTACGAGGCTGTGCCGTGACTGCTTGGACACCGATTGCGTTACCGTCTGCCCGGTGGACTGCCTGTATCGTTACACGGGTAGCGACGCGGCCACCTTCCCCAACCAGCTCTACATCCACCCCGACGAATGCATCGATTGCGGCGCTTGCGAGCCGGCGTGCCCCTGGGAGGCCATTTTCGAGGAGGACGCGGTGCCGGACGTGTTCGCGGATGACACGCCGCTCAACTACAAGATGATGGAGCACGTCGACGACTTCGAGGTGTGCCCTCACGACGACAAGCCCAACCCCTCCCCCGAAGACATCGCGAAGAACAAGGACAAGTGGGGCTACACTTCCTGAGGTCGACGCTCGCGCTGTCGTTCACGCTCGCCGCCGCTCTCCTCGCCGCCTCCCCGGCGCCGGCGGACGCGCCCGACGGCGGCGACGGCGCCGATGCGCCCATGTTCGAGGCCACCAGCAGGCACGACTTCGCTGACGTGGAACACTGGCAGAAGGTGTTCGACGACCCCGGTCGCGACGCGTGGCAGCGACCCGAGCTTGTCGTCGAGAAGCTGGCGTTACGCGAGGGGATGCGCGTGGCCGATCTCGGTGCCGGCACCGGCTACTTCAGCCGCTACCTGTCCGCAGCGGTCGGCCCCACCGGCACTGTGTACGCCGTGGAGACCGAGCCCGCGCTGGGGACTCACCTACGCGACAGGGCCGAGACCGAGGGCAGCGACAACCTGATCCCCGTGCTGGCCTCCTCCGACGATTCTCGACTGCCGCTGTTCGGCATCGATCTCGTGCTGGTCGTCGATACGTTCCACCACAGCGACGATCGTCTCGAGTACTTCGACGATGCCAGGAGACGGTTACGACCGGCCGGACGCGTCGCAGTGATCGACTGGAAGAAGAAGGAGCTTCCGGTCGGGCCGGGCCTGGATCACAAGATCGCTCGTGGCCAGGTGGTCGAGGAAATGGAACGGGCCGGCTACGAGCTCGCGGATGAGTCCACCGACCTGCCCTATCAGTACTTTCTGATCTTCAGGCCGCGCTCTCGGCCTGCTGCAGGCCGATCCGACTGATCTTCGAGAGCAGCTCGGGAACGCGGAGCGGCTTCGCTATGAAGTCGGTCGCGCCGGCGCGCAGCGCACGCGCTCGTTCCTGAGGTCCGTCGTTCGCGGTCAGCATCACGACCCGGAAGGCACCGGGGCGTTCGAGAACGAGCTCCTCCAGCACACGGAATCCGTCGACGCCGGGAAGATCGACGTCGAGCAGTACGAGCGGCTTCTCTCCGTCGATCTCCAGGCGCGTGAGCGCACGAAGCGCTTCGTGCCCGCCGGCGAACGCCGTCACGCGATAGCCGGCGTTCTCCAGAGCGAAACCCAGCAACTCGCGCAGACTCGCGTCGTCCTCGACCAGATAGACCCGGTTCGACTCCGCGACCGCATCTCCCTGCTCCACACGCATCCGGCATCTCTCGCCTGCACGCCCGCTGCCCAGCGCGCGCCCCAGGGTGTCCTCGACGCTGTCGCGCGCGGACATCGCCACCACGGCTGCCTCCACCTCCACCCCGTCGGAAGGGCTCCCGCTAGGACAGAGCCTCTCGTCGCGCTCGAGCTGACGTAGGCACACCTCGATTCGTGCCGCCGCCTCGTCGACGGAGATCCCCGGAGCAACGAGTGCGACGACATGCGGTGCAACTCGGCCGAGAACGTCGCGATTGGACCGGAACGAGGAGCGCGCGGTCTCTGCCACCGCCCTCATCGCGGCGTCGGCGGCGGCCGGACCGAAGCGAGCGACGAACCGTTCGAGCCCACGGATCTCGAGTGTGGCGGCCGCGGCTGTGCGTGCGCCGCCGAATGCCGCGGTCGCTGTGTCGGCGAAGCGCTGGCCGCAGATCAGATCGGTGACCGGATCGCGGTGCACGAGGTCGTGCTTGACGCGCTCGCGCTCGAGCCGGCCAAGCACGCGAGCGCTCAGTTCCTCCTCGAGGATCGGTTTGGTAATGAAATCATCCGCGCCACTCTCGAACGCGCGCAGACGATACTCCGGACTGGTATGAGCGGTCTGGATGACAATCGGCAGGCTGACCCACTGTTCCGATGCTCGGATCGCACGCGTCACCTCCAGGCCGTTCGCCGACGGCATGTCGACGTCGAGCAGCAACAGATCGGGTCGGGTTCGCTCGAGGCTCTCGAACACACCGACCGCATCGTCGAGACACACCACCTCGCAGCCCAGCCGGCGCAGATTGGCCTCCACGAACGCGAGAACCACCGGATCGTCGTCGACGACCATGACACGACCGACGCGCGTGGCCACGGCAGCGGACAGATCCTCCCATTCACGGACCAGCTCGCATGCCTCGGGAGTTCCAGCGATGTAGCGATCGACGCCGGCCTGGGCCGCGGTCACGCGATGCTCGGTCGCGCCATCTCCACCGAGCAGGACCACTGCCGCATCTGCGCTTTCTCGACGGATGAACCGGACCCACTCGCAATCCACCTGTTGGGCCGGCTGCCCGCCGATCGTGACGATCTCGAAGCGCTGTGCGCGCAGACGCTCGAGCGTGGCCAGCGGCGAGCTGAACGACTCGAGCTCGTAGCCGCAGCGCGCCGCGACGTCCGCGACCGCATCAACGAACTTGCCGTCGGAGTGTAGCAACAGCGCACGGCCCGCCGCGTTCGCGGCACGTTCGCTTCGGCCGGCGCGACCCCCTTGCGCCGAGAGCACGATCGAGCTCGGAGGATCGCAGATCCTTAGCAGCTCGGCGATTCGCGTGAGTGCCGCGCGGATGTGGTCGAGATCAAGATCGGCACCCGCGTCGACGCCACCGAGCCACTCTCGAACCACCGACTCCGCCTCGGCCGCGACATCACCGATTCCCGGGAAGCCGAACGTCGCAACCGAACCGCGGATCTGGTGAAAGCGCCGGCGCACCGACTCGAGGACGCTCGTACGCGCACGCCCCTCGTGGGCCTGATTGAGCTCGACTTCCATCTCAGCGACGGTGTTGCGCAGCGCCTCTGCGTAGCCGTCCCTCATCGGGCGGGCGATATCGGAAGTCGTCCCGGCGTGCTGCCGACCAGCTCTCAGTGGACGCTCCGGCGACGCCAGCAAGATCTCGGCGATCTTCGCTTTGAGCTGTGTCGGCGTGAACGGCTTCGCGGCGCGGTGATCCCAGCAGACCTCCCCCTCCTGCGACGAGTCGGGCAGGTCGTCCATGGCCGAGAGCAGCAGGATCGGAATGTCGCGGGTAAGCTCGGCGGCCTTGAGGACCGCGGAGGCACGCGCACCGTCGAGGTCCGGCATCATGTAGTCGAGGATCACCAGGTCGGGTAGGACCTCATGGACCATGGCAATCGCTTCCGCCCCGCTGGCCGCGAGGCAGACCTCGTACCCCTCGCGCTTCAGGATCGTTCCGATCAGCTGACGAATCGACGGGTCGTCGTCGGCTACGACCAGCTTCGCCGGACGGCTCTTATCGTTGCGTTGTTCCACCACGGCCACTCTCCCGCTCGAGCAAGCTGCGGGAGGGGGACTCCCGCACCGCTGGACAAGCAACCCATGTGCCATGCGGAAAGCGCGCCGGGCGACTGCTGCTCGCGTCGGGTGGCACAGAATCGTTCAGCGGAGAGCACAATCGTGCCGCTCCTCCGCTCGACGCGACATTCGACTGAAGTTCTGGTAGGGGTCCTGGTGATGGACATCCCTCAGACCACGCCGATCGACGCCCACGAGACTCTCATCGGCGACACCGATGCCGTGTACCTCGACGTCCGGTCCAGCCGCGAGTTCGCGGCCGGCCACCCGGAAGGAGCGCTGAACATCCCCATCGCCGAGTCCGACGGCGGCGGGCCACTCTCCCCCAACCCCGACTTCCTTGCGGTCGTGGAACGCCACCTGGTACCTGGGCGACCGATCCTCGTCGGCTGCCAGAGCGGCGGCCGTTCACAACGAGCGTGCGGCGTCCTGCTCCAGGCCGGCTACACGAACGTGACCAACGTCCAGGGAGGATTCGGCGGCGCCCGCGACCGCAGCGGTCAGGAAGTCACCAAGGGATGGCAGGACTGCGGCCTACCTGTGGCCGAGGGCTCGCCGGAGGGTCGCTGTTACCGCTCGCTCAAGCAGGGCTGAAGCACCCGCAACCCGATCCTCACGCGAATCTAACCGTGCCTTTACATGAATTCTGGGAAACCAGAGCCGGCTATGCGAGAACCGTAGTCGATGGCACGGGAATCGGTACTGCTCGTTGAAGACGAAGAAGATATCTGCGAGCTGATCCGCTACAACCTCGATCGCGAGGGCTACCGCGTGATCGTGACCACCTCTGGTGAGGCAGGCCTCAACGCCGCGCGGCGGGAAGCTCCCGACCTGGTCTTGCTAGACCTGATGCTGCCGGGAGTCGACGGGCTCGAAGTCTGCCGACGCCTCAAGAGCGAACCACGTACATCATTGATCCCGATCATCATGGTCACCGCCCGAGGCGAGGAATCCGAGATCGTCACGGGCATCGAGCTCGGGGCGGATGACTACGTCACCAAGCCGTTCAGCCCCCGCGTGCTGGTCGCTCGAACGCGATCGGTGTTGCGCCGCCCGAGAGCGGAGCAGGACGATACCGAGGCCCCGGTCCACGCCGGCGGACTGGAGATCCATCCCGGCCGGCACGAGGTCCTCGCCGGACACACACGGGTCGAGCTGACATCCACGGAATTCAAGATTCTGCATCTTCTCGCGCGACGCCCCGGCTGGGTCTTCACGCGGTACCAGATCGTCGACGGCGTTCGTGGGCCCAACTACCCCGTCACCGAGCGCGCAGTCGACGTCCAGATCGTCGCTCTTCGCAAGAAGCTCGGCTCGTACGGAACCTTGCTCGAGACCGTGCGCGGGGTCGGCTACCGGTTCAAGGAGTAGTTTGACGAGGTGCGCCCGCGGCGCCTGCTCTGGCACATCTTCCCGCCGATCATCTTGATCGTCGTCCTCTCGCTCTTGGCGATCAGTAGCTACACTTCAAGATCCTTCCAGGAGTTCTACGTCTCCAGTACAGCCGACGATCTCGGTGCGACGGCCGAGCTGTTGAAAGACATCCTCCGCGCCCGTGGTAGTCTCGCTGACAGAGCCGCCATCGACACCACCGTCAAGCGCCTCGGCCGACTCGCCGGGATGCGCATCACCGTCATTCTCCCCGATGGCACGGTGATCGCCGATTCGAACAGGAACCCTGCCTTTATGACGCTGCACGACACCCGACCCGAGATCGTCGCGGCGCTGCGCACTGGATACGGCTCTTCGAAGCGCTACAGCGAGACCGTCAAGAAGGACTTTCTCTACGTCGCATCGCCGATCCGCGACGACAGCGGCGAGACGACAGCCGTCGTGCGCACGGCCGTTCCGCTGACGGCGCTGGAGAGCACCCTCGGCCGCTTGAGGATTCAGACGGCCGCCGCCGTTCTCGCGATCGCAGCGATCGCCGCCCTCATCACCCTGATGGTGTCCCGCCGCCTGACACGTCCGATCGAAGATCTCCAGAACGCCGCCGGTCGCTTCGCTTCCGGCGACCTGAGCGTTCGCCTGGCCGCCACCGGCGCCTCGGAACTCGCCGGGCTCGCGCACTCGATGAACCGGATGGCCGCACAACTCGACGACCGGATCCGCGCCGTGCGCGAGCAGCGTAACGAGCGCGAGGCGGTGCTCGCCGGCATGGTCGAGGCGGTCCTCGCCGTCGATCGCAACGAGCAGGTCACTACCATCAACACGGCGGCCTGCGCTCTTTTTGGCGTCAGCGAACAGGAATCGCTCGGTCGAAGTGTCCAGGAGATTGCACGCGACTCCGAGTTGCAGAGCTTCGTCGCGACGGCGTTACGAAGCGGCCGTGCGCTCGAAAGCGATCTCGAGCTGCACGGTGACGAGCGGCGTAATCTCCAGGCCCACGGCGCGCCGCTGCGAGACGCTCGCGGTCAGCAGATCGGTGCGGTCATCGTTCTCAACGACGTCACACGCCTGCGCCGCCTGGAGAGCATCCGTCGCGACTTCGTCGCGAACGTCTCGCACGAGCTCAAGACCCCCATCACCTGCATCAAAGGATTCATCGAGACCCTCAGCGAAGGCGCGATCGACGATCCGACCGCTGCGCGGCGCTTTCTCGCGATCGTCGGGCGTCAGGCCGATCGCCTCAGCGCGATCATCGAGGACCTGCTGGACCTCTCGCGCATCGAGCAGGAGGGCGAGCTCGGGACCGTGCCCGTCACCCTCGATCGCATCGGCGACATCCTCGCCGGCGCGCTCGAGGTCTGTCGACTGAAGGCCGACGCCAAGAGCATCGCGCTCGAGCTCGAGTGCGACCCTGCGATCGAGGTTCGCGTCAGCGCTCCGCTGCTCGAGCAAGCTGTCGTCAATCTCGTCGACAACGCCGTCAAGTACAGCGATCCGGGCGCCAGCGTATCCGTCCGTGCCACTTGCGATGCCGCAGATCTTCGTATCGACGTCATCGACGATGGCTGCGGGATCGAGTCACGGCACCTGCCCCGCCTCTTCGAGCGGTTCTACCGGGTGGACAAGGCAAGAAGTCGCAGCCTCGGCGGTACGGGCCTCGGCCTGGCGATCGTCAAGCACATCGCTCAGGCTCACCGGGGAGACGTCTCGGTTCAGAGCCGCGCGGGCGAGGGCACTCGCTTCACGATCCGGATCCCCGTCCACAGGCAGGAGGATGGGGGCGATGCTACGCGGCCGACACACGAGGCGACCGATGTGTAGCGGATGCTCCACCGAAGCTTTGCGCGACGGCTCACCGACTCCCCTTCGTACCAACGATGGCTCCACTCGGGACCGAGTGATAACGTGCGAGCGCGCGACGCAAGGTCGATCGTGCAGCGAAGACCTCCGGTGTTGCAGCTCGTCCAGAGAATCGAGAAGCGACCCATGAAACATCTCGACAGGGAAATAGACCGCCTCAAACGCCACGTCCTGGCACTCAGCGCCATCGTCGAGGAGAACGTCAGCAAAGCCGTACGCGCCGTGATGGAACGCGACAACGATCTCGCAACCACGGTGCTGCGCTCGGATCATCAGGTCGACACGATCGAAGTCGAGGTCGAAGAGGAGTGCCTGAAGATCCTCGCGCTCCACCAACCGGTCGCGCTCGATCTGCGATTCATCGTTGCGGTTCTCAAGCTGAACAACGACCTGGAACGGATCGGCGACCTCGCCGTGAACATCGCCGAGCAGGTCGAGCCGCTCAGCGAGCAGGACGCGGTGACACTGCCCATCGACCTGCGGCCGATCGCCAAACGTGCCCAGATGATGCTTCGCGACGCTCTCGACGCCCTCGTCAACAAGGATCCGAACTCCGCTCGCAGCGTGTGTGCCGCCGACGATGAGGTCGATGATCTGCACCGGGAGATCTCGCGCCGCGTGACAGACTTGCTGTCGGAAGCCAGCGCACCGACGGACGTCACCGTGCTGATTCGCTTGCTGTCGGTATCGCGATGCCTGGAGCGGGTGGCCGATCTGGCGACCAATATCGCCGAGGACATCATCTACATGACCGAGGGCGACATCGTCCGGCACGGACACGTGCGATGAACGATGACTCGAGAGTCCCAAATCATGTCTCCAGCACCTGGGGCGGCGGGCTTGCTACGATTCGGCGACGGCTCGTGACCGGTCGACGACCACGTGCGCGACTCTGACACAGCAGCCGGGACCGTCCTGTTGACGAACGCCGGGTTCTACCGCGCGTTCGCCGCTCGCGACCTCGATGCGATGAACCGGCTGTGGGCCGAGCACGGCCCGGTGTGCTGCATCCACCCCGGCTGGAATCCCCTGGTCACACGCGAGGAAATCATGTCGAGCTGGCACGCCATACTCGGCGGCGCGGCTGCGCCCAGCGTGCGATGTCGCGCGCCGCGGGTCAGCGTGTACGGCGACGCGGCCCTGGTGGTCTGCTTCGAGGAGATCGACGGCGGATTCCTCGTGGCGACCAACGGCTATGCCGACATCGACGGCAGGTGGAAGCTCGTCCATCACCAGGCCGGCCCCGCAGCCGCGGCGCCGGACGCGCCGGATGACGACGAGCCGCCCTCCCCGCTACTGAACTAGCTCGCTGCGCGAGCTAGTACTCACATCGTATGACGCCGCCTCCAGCGGCTAGCTCCGCACCCAGTCCTCGCCCTGACGGGCCACGCGGCCCTCGCCCTCGAGCTTGCGCAGGTGGGCCCCGACGGACATCGCAGCCGCCGGGTGCAGGAACTCCGGAACGTCCGTGTAGATGCGCTTGACGAGGCCGGCGACGGTCGATTCGCCGGCCGCCAGACCCTCGAGGATCTGCTCGTCGCGCAGACGGCGGTGCGCGAGATACTCCGTGACCTTCTCGTGCGCGTTCCGGATCACCGGCCCGTGAGCGGGATAGATGACATCGACGTCGATCTCGAGCAGCCGCTGCAGCGAGACCATGTACGCTCCGAGGTCGCCGTCGGGCGGGATCACGGTCGTACCCGCGCCAAGCACGTTATCGCCGGTGAACACGGCGCGGTCCTCGGGCAGGTGAAAACACAGATGGTCGTGGGCGTGGCCCGGCGTCCACAGCGCGATCAGCGTCGCACCCTCGGTGCGGATCTCGGCCCCCTCCTCGATCGGGGTGATCTCGAGCTCGCCGTCGGCGCCGGGGTTCGGCTTCTTCGACACTTCCAGCACGCCGAAGCGCTCGAGCACACCCGCGATGCCGCCAACGTGGTCGGGGTGGCCATGTGTCAGCACGATCTCCTGCAGCGTATCTCCGCCCGGCGTGTCCGTGAGTCCGCGCTCGAGCTGCGCGATGTACTCGGGCACCCCCTGGCCGGTGTCGAGGAGAATGCGCTTGCGGCCGGTGCCGACCAGGTAGGTGTTGGTCCCCGGCCCCGTGAACGGGCCGGGATTGAGCCCTAGCACGACCGACACGCGCTCCGACCAGCTGTCGATCTCGGTCATCGTCATGCCGAGCATCGAATCCCTGACGATCCTGCGCGCGTCGCTCATGGTCTCCGGCTACCAGCGGTACGACGGCGTGGCAACGTCCGGTGTGCCGCCGTTCCTCACGAGCGGTCGGCTGACGCGCGTGCGACGACCGCATCGCGCTCGAGTGCCGCGATCTCCTCTTGCGAGTAGCCGGCCTCGGCGAGCAGCTCCCCGGTGTCGTGACCCGCCAAGCGAGGCGGACATCGGACCTCGCCCGGCGTGCGGCTGAAGCGCGGCGCCGGTGCCGGCTGCGTAACGCCATCGACCTCGATGAAGGTCGCGCGCGCCTTCATGTGCGGGTGCTCGGGCGCCTCGGCCAGAGAGAGCACCGGGGCGAAGCACACGTCGGTGCCTTCCATGATGTCGCACCACTCCTGGCGCGTCTTGGATTTGAAGATCGTCGCCAGGCGCTCGCGCATCGCGGGCCAGCTCGTCGCGTCGAGTTGCTGCGGCAGATCCTCCCCCTCGAGCCCGGTCAGACGCAGCAGCTCCGCGTAGAACTGCGACTCGATCGAGCCGACGGACACGTACTTACCGTCGGCAGTCTCGTAAACATTGTAGAAATG
>SPBQ01000426.1 GCA_004525875.1 Myxococcales bacterium | reverse complement strand
CTACGTGGCCGACTTCGACGACCCGTCCTCCGGTGAGCTGCAGGCCCGCGAGCTCTACGTCGACTTCGACGAGCGGCGCCTGGACCTGTCGGCACGCGTGGGCCGGCAGCGTCACAACCGCGACGGCGTGCTCGGACGCTTCGACGGCGGATCATTCGGCTATCGCCTGAACGATGTCCTGAAGCTCAACGCGGTCGGTGGACTTCCGGTCGACTACGTAGCTGACGGCCCGGACACCGATCGCTACTTCTACGGCATGAGCCTCGACATCGGCCCGTTCGACAACGGGTGGGACTTCAACATCTACGGCATCGACCAGCATGTGGACGGCATCACCGATCGCACCGCGCTCGGTGGAGAGATACGCTACGCCGACCTCCATCGCAGCCTTTACGGCCTCGTGGACTACGACATTTCTTACAACGAGCTCAACACCGCTCTGCTTCTCGGCACGTGGGCATTCGCGGACAGAATCTCGGTCGATCTGACGCTCGAGCACCAGCTCACGCCGATCCTCACGACCAGCAACGCCCTCATCGGCGAGCCGGCCGACTCGATCGACGAGCTCCTCCAGACGCTCACCGTCGGTCAGGTCCGACGACTCGCCCGCGACCGCACGGCCACCAACCGCGGGCTTCGTATCGGCGGCTCCTATCCTCTCGGTGAACGCCTGCGGCTGCGCGGCGACTTCGGCGTGTCGCATCTCTCGAACTCCGACGCCGAGCAGGAGTTCGAGGGTACAGAAGGCACAGGGACCGAGTTCCGCTACGGCGCGCAGCTGATCAGCAGCAACCTCTTCAAGCGCACCGACCTCCACATCCTGAGCCTCGACTATCTCCAGGCCAAGCGCGGCGACACCATTTCGCTCGAGCTCGACGCGGCCTATCCGTTCGATCTCACGTGGTTCTTCAAGCCGAACCTGCGGCTCGGCTATCGCAACGGGAAGGACGGCGACGCCGACCAGCTCACCGTCGGCTTCATGCCACGGCTCGATTACCTCCTGCGCGAGGATCTGCGCCTGCATCTCGAGGTCGGCGCTGAGTGGGCGTCAGCGACGATCACCGGCGCGGACGGCGATGCATACGGATACTTTCTAGAGGCGGGATATCGATGGGATTTCTGATCACGGCCGCGCTCGATCCGGGCGCCGGCACGCCGGAACCACTGGTGTACGCAGTCGCAATGGTCGGCCTGTGGGCGTTCTACCTCGGAAGGCGCCGACGCGGGCACCAGCGCGCCGTCGTCGCACTCGCCGAGTCGACCGCGAGCGGCCTCACCGAGCCGGTCTCGCTCCACCCTCTGATCGATCCGATTCGGTGCCTGGGCTGCGGGGCGTGCGTGGGAGCGTGTCCGGAGGGGGAGATTCTCGGTCTCATCGACGGCAAGGCCGAAATGATCCGTCCCACCGACTGCATCGGTCACGGCGCGTGTCGCGACGCCTGCCCCACCGACGCCATCACGCTCGTGTTCGGTACCGCGCGACGCGGCGTCGACATTCCCACGTTGAGCCCCGCGTTCGAGACCACGGTGCCCGGCATCTTCATCGCCGGCGAGCTCGGCGGCATGGGTCTGGTACGCAACGCCATCGATCAAGGACGCCAGGCCATGGAATCGATCGTGGAGCTGTGCCGCGAACGCCACGGGCAGCCGCTCGATGTCGTCGTGGTGGGCGCCGGCCCGGCCGGCTTCTCGGCCTCGCTGGCCGCGCTCGAGCACGGTCTGCGCGCCGTCACCGTGGAGCAGGATACGCTCGGCGGCACGGTGGCGAGATACCCGCGCGGCAAGATGATCATGACGGCGCCTGTCGAGCTGCCGCTGATCGGCACGGTGAAGTTCCGCGAGGTGAGCAAGGAACAGCTGCTCGAGTTCTGGCGCAACGTGGAGACTTCGACCGACCTCCACATCAATTACCGGGAACGGGTCAAGAGCATCGAGCGACGTGGAGAGGCACTCGAAGTGACAACCACGCGCGCTACCTACCGAACCCGCACCGTCCTGCTCGCGATCGGGCGGCGCGGCACGCCGCGCAAGCTCGGCGTGCCCGGCGAGGACATGCCCAAGGTCGTCTACTCGCTGGTCGACCCCGATCAGTATCGCGATCAGCGCGTGCTCGTGGTCGGAGGCGGCGACAGCGCGCTCGAAGCAGCGGCGGCGCTCGCCGACACCACGGGCACCCGGGTCACACTTTCATATCGCTCCGAAGCGTTCGGACGCGCGAAGGCGCGCAACAGGGCGCGCGTCGAGACGGCCGCCGCCAAAGGTCGACTGACGGTGCTCATGAAGTCGACGCCGCAGGCGGTTCGCGACGGCGCGGTCGACCTGGTCGTCGACGGAAGCCCGGCGTCGATCGAGAACGACGCGGTCATCGTCTGCGCGGGCGGTATCCTGCCGACGCCCTTCCTGGCGAGCCTCGGGCTCGAACTGGAGACCAAGCATGGCACTGCGTGAGCTGCTCGCGGCCGCCGCCACCATCACGATCGTAACGGTGCTGGCGGCCGAAGCGCAACCCGCACCGGACCGCTCGAGTGAAACGGTCGACAGGCCCGCGATCGAAGCCGCACGCTCCGCACTCACGCGTCGCGACTACGGCGCCGCACTCGAGATCCTCCGTGAAGCGGCCCGCCGCGGCGACGTCGAGGCCCAGTACCGGCTCGCCGTGATGGTCCGGCAAGGCATCGGGATCGAACCCGACGCGTCCACCGCGTTCACCTGGATGATGACAGCGGCGAGCGGCGGCCACGTCGATGCGCGCTACAGCCTCGGCAATATGTACGAACGCGGTGAGGGCGTGGACGCCAGCCGCAGCGAGGCGATGAGGTGGTACATCGCTGCCGCCGCACAGGGCCACGCGCTCGCGGCAACCAAGCTGCGAACGACCGACACGCAGCCCGCGTCTGGATCGCCGCCCACGGCCTCGGCCTTGCTCGAGGCAGCGGCCAGGGGACGCGGCGACGCCGCGCTCGAGATGCTGCGCGCCGGTCTCGACCCGGACAGCGCCGAGGGCGGCCGCACCGCCCTCGGCGAAGCGGCCGCCAACGATCGCACCAACATCATCCGCCTGCTGATCGACAACGGTGCTGACGTCGACCACGTCGATGCGAACGGCGACGCTCCGCTGCTGCTCGCCGCCG
>SPBQ01000249.1 GCA_004525875.1 Myxococcales bacterium | reverse complement strand
TACTGACGAAGTGCCTCGACGAAGGGCAGGTACGGAATACCGCCCTCGGTCTCGTGGCAGCGGCCCAGCAGCGGTTGCGCGCCACGCAGTTTCGCATAGCTCGCCGCCTGTTCGGTCAGGAACGTTTTGCCGATCCCCGGCTCGCCGGCGACCATGACCAGCGAGCCGTGGCCGCCGAGCGCGCCATCGATCGCGCGCTTCAGGCCGTCGAGCTCGACACTGCGGCCGACGAAGAAATCACCCGAGGCGGTTCGAGGAGCCGCGACGGCCGATTCCACCGCCGCGATACGCGGCGCATTGCGGATCTGTATGATCCTCTCGCTAACGGCGGCCGCGCTCACCGGTCGGGCGTCGGGATCCTTGTCGAGCAGGGAGAGTACCAGGGCCTCGATCTCGGGTGAGATCTCGGAGTTGTGCCAGGAGGGCGCGACCGGGCGAACGTTGAGGTGCTGGCTGATGATGGCGACCGAGTCATCGCCGACGAAGGGGGGCCGGCCGGTGAGCATCTCGTAGAGCATGGCGCCGAGCGAGTAGAGGTCGGAGCGGGGCGAGGCGCTGCCGCCGACCGCTTGTTCCGGAGGCATGTAGGTCGCTGTGCCCACCATTGCGCCGTCGTGCGTGATGCGAGTACGGTCGAGCGCCACCGCCAGCCCGAAATCGCCGAGCTTCGCGTCACCGCCGGCGGTTAGCCAGACGTTGCCGGGCTTCAAGTCGCGGTGAACGATGCCGCTCTCGTGCGCGTGCTGGAGGGCGGCACATACCTGCTCGGTGATGTCGAGCGTCCGATCGATCGAGAGTCGGTGACCGTCGTTGTCGGCAAGCTTGCGATCCAGATCTCCGCCGTCGATGTACTGACAGACGAGGTAGACGCGGCCGTCTTCCTCGTCGACATCGTGAACCGTGACGATATTGGGATGGTCGCCGAGCCGCCCCATGGCCTCGGCCTCGCGGCGCACGCGCGTCATGTCGAGCCCTTCGCTTTTGACGAACGCGATGGCGACGTTGCGATCGAGTCGGGAGTCGCGCGCGAGATGGACGCGATTCTTGGCTCCTTCGCCCAAGAAACGCAGCAGTCGATATCGTCCTCCCGCCAGCACTTCCGGCTCCTCGCCGGGCGAGCGGTTGGCGGTCTTCGCTTGCGGCCCGCGTACGGCCGCAGTGCTCGCCGTCGCGGGCCCCATAGGGCTACCGCAGGCGTCACAGAAGCTCTGGCCGGCGGCATTCTCTCCGCCGCAGGCTGGACACTTCTCGGTGACGGCTAGGGTTCGACCGCAGCTTCCGCAGAACCTGGCGGACTCGCGGTTTTCGTGGCTACAGCTGCGACAATCCACCGCGGAACTCCGATGCAGGCGCGGATTACATCAGGCAGTCCCGGTCGGCGCCAGTCGCGACCGGATCGGTCCAAGCACTGCAATCCTCAGGGAACGCGTTAGAAACGACCGGTGCCGCGCAGGCGGCATTCGGACTGATCTCGTTTCATGCACCAACGCCGAACGCTCGAGAACCGGGGTAGAGCAGATAGAGCATCACATAGATCACCACGCCGGTCACCGACACGTAGAGCCAGATCGGCAGCGTCCAGCGCGCAATGCGACGGTGCGTTTCGAAGCGTTCGCGTAGGGCGGGGGTGAGTGTCGCGGCGACCAGGAACGGCACCAGGGCTGCCAGGATCGTGTGGCTGATCAGGATGGTGAAGTAGGCGGTTCTCGCGACGCCCTCGCCCGTGAAGCGCGTGGTGCCGGTGTGGAAGTGGTAGTAGAGGTAGCTGACGAGGAACAGCGTGGATGTGGCAACGGCGCCGAGCATCGCGTTGCGGTGCGCTTGACGCCGTCCGCTGCGGATCATCACGTAGCCTACGCACAGCAGGGTCGCGCTCAGTGCGTTGAGCGAGGCGTTGAGGGCCGGGAACGACTCGATGCTCACGAGCGTCGGCCACGCAGCAGACGAATCGTTTCGTGGGCGAGCCGATCCATGTCGCCGGCGTCGCTACTGTCGTAGTAACCGCGGATGCGTCCGTCGCCGTCCACGAGGACCAGACGCACGCTGTGGATCACCGGACCAACCTCGGCCAGAGCCTCGTCGTCGAGCCCCTCGGCGCGCTGCACCGGCAGCAGGAAGCCGTCTCTTATCACCTTCATCACTGTCTCGACCGGACCGGTCAGTAGCTTCCAGCGGGCTGCCATGATGGCGTGAGTCTTCGCGTAGGCGGCCAGCACCTCCGGCGTATCGGCCTGGGGATCCACGGAGAACGAGGCGATGCGGAAATTCGCTTCGCCCGCCAGGTGACGCTCGAGCTGGCCGAGGCGTGCGACGACACGAGGGCAGGGGCCAGGGCACGTCGTGTAAATGAAGCTCGCCACCCAGATCTTGTCGGCGAACTCCCCGGAGCTCACGAGCGTACCGGTCTGGTCGATGAGCTCGAAGGCCGGCACCTGGCCCATCACGGGCAACGCCACCGATGGCGCGCGCGTCATCAGCACGCGCAGCAGGATGATCACGACGATGGCGACCGTCATCACGATCATGGAGACGCGCGCGATCGATGCCGGCGCGGCGGCGGGCGGTTCCGTGGCCGGCGGCGCGTCTTGCCTGCCCGTGTCGCTCACGCCGTGGCAGCCGCCGGGATTCGCCGCTGCGCGACGACGATGCACAGGCCGAACATGGCCGCGGCGAAGGCGATCACGATGGCGAGGCTCGGCAGCAGCCCCGGCAGACCGGCGAGGCTCGCCTGGCCGGCCGGGTTTCCGATATAGAGCACGTGCCGGAAAGCGGCCACGCCGTATGTGAGCGGGTTGAAGAAGATGATCCAGCCGAGCCAGCCGGGCACACCTGCGGCCGGGAAGAACGCACCCGACAGGAACCACATCGGCATGAGGAACGCCGTCATGATCGCATGGAAGCCTTGCGTGGAGTCCATCCTCCACGCGATCACGAAACCGAGACCGGCTAGGCCGAACGCGATCAGAACGAGCAGGGGTACGGACAGAAGGAGGGCAGTGAGGTGCAGTTCCACGCCCGCCAGCGGAGCGACCAGAAACACGAGCACTGCCTGCCCGACTGCGAGCACGGTCGTGCCCACGAGCTTGCCGAGTACGATGCTGGAGGCAGGGATCGGTGCGACGAGGACCGATTGCATGAAGCCTTCGTTGCGATCGTCGATGATGGAGATGGTCGCGAAGATCGCTGTGAACAGGAGCACGAGAACGACGGTGCCGGGGAAGAAGTACTCGAGGTAACTCATGCCCGCCGCTCCGCCGCCGGGGCGGAACGAGGCGTTGAGTCCGGACCCGAAGAACATCCAGAACAGTACCGGCTGTGCCAGGGCGCCGAACACTCGATTGCGCTGCCGCACGAAGCGCTTGAGCTCTCGCTCGGCCAGCGTGTAGGCGGCCAGCATCATGTGACCCGAGGAGTTGCGGCGCTCGCTCACGCGTCCTCCCAGAAGCGGTGGCCAGTCTCGTGGATGAACACATCTTCGAGCGTGGGCTTGCCGAGGCTGATCGAGCTGATGCGCTCTGAGAAGGCCTCGACGAGCTGACCGACCATTACGTGACCGTCGGCCTGCTCGAGCAAGAGTGTCTCACCCAGGTGTGTCGGCACCGTGCCGAAGCGTTCCGCGATCAGGCTCGAGAGCTTCTCCGGCTCAGGTGTCTCGATGGTGATGATGTCGCCACCGATCTTGCGTTTGAGCTCGCTCGGGGTGCCGATGGCGACGATGCGACCGTTGTCGAGAATCGCGAGCCGGTCGCAGTGCTCGGCCTCGTCCATGAGATGGGTGGTGACGAGGATCGTCACGCCGTCCTCCGAGCGCAGCGTCGACAGGTGCCGCCATAAATCGATTCTGGCGCCCGGATCGAGGCCGGTGGCGGGCTCGTCGAGGATCAGCAGGCGTGGGCGCGTGACCAGTCCCTTCGCGAGCTCAACGCGGCGCTGGAGCCCGCCGGAGAGCTGTTCGACGATATCATCGGCGCGATCACGGATGGCGAGCCTTCGCATCGAGGCGTCCATGCACACGTCGAGCTCGCTGCCGCCCAGGCCGTAGAGGTGGCCGTGGTGGCGCAGGTTCTCGCGAACCGTGAGCCCGCCGTGGACCTTGGGCACCACATGGTCGAGTGTCGGGCTGCGGCCGAGGGGATCGTCGCAATAGGCGCAGCGGTAGTTCCAAGACAGGTGGATCTGATCGCGGGCTGACCGTCGGGTGACCAGCCGCGTCTCGTCAATGTGGTGCTGTTCCACTGTGATCTTCTGGGAGGGTGAACAGCTCAACGGATAGGTCGAGGATGTCGGTCTCGTTACGGATGAACTCAGAGATTTGGCTGTAGATGTCAGCTGGTAGCTGGTCTGGATCGGTGTCTGAGCGGACAACAACCTTGGCGGTGATCTCGACGATGTGAGCCCGCATGGGATGACCGCCGCTTGGCCAACGGTAACGGACGCGACCGGATCGCCTTGGGTGTGACGGATTGTGAACGGGCTACCCTGGGTCGACATCGTGCGCTGTCTGCGGTGTATAGTTCACACATCGGAGGAACGCCCTCCACCGTTCGCCAACCATGACCCTCGAAACCGCCCTGCATTCAATCGGCATCAACCCTGTCACCGCCGCCAAGGGTGTGACCTTCCCCAAGAACGGCCGCTTTTACCAAG